>JBMLRS010000607.1:0-2541 GCA_049240905.1 Elsteraceae bacterium | reverse complement strand
GCGTCCGTCGCACAACCGCCGGCCCAGGATCTTGCGCCCGTACCCGCCGCGCCAATTCCCGCCGCGCCTGCGGCAGCCCCCGTTGTCCCGGCCCAGAGCGCCGCGCCGCCGCCCGCTCCAACGCCCGCCCCAGCTCCAGTCCCAGCTCCCACCCCAGCTCCCGTGCCTGCGCCGACCATCGCGTCCGCCGCCACGCCCACCCCTGCGCTTGCGGAGGAAGGGCGGACCCCGGCGCCGCAAGCCTTGGGCGGCGCGGCGCCTTTGCCTTCCACCACCGCCACGACCGGGGAGCCGCCGCGCGCGCCGCCGACCATCGCCGCGGCGGCGCCGCTTCAGCCGGAAGGGCGGGTGTTCGGCGGTCAGAACAGCGACGCGCGGGTCGTGCTGAAATCCAATGGCGAAAGCTGGGTGCAGATCCGCGACCGCGACAACTCCACGGTTTTCACGCGGTTGTTGAGCGCCGGCGACAGCTTCCTTGTGCCGAACCGCAACGGCCTTACTTTATGGACAGGCAACGCCGGGGTCCTCGAGGTCACGGTGGACGGCTCGACCGCGCCGTCGCTGGGCGCGCCGGGCGCCGTGAAGAAGAACGTGTCGCTGGACGCCGACCGCCTGAAAGCGGGCACGGCCGTCGGCGACTGACGCATTGACGAGGAGTAGAACACCATGAGCGTGCGCCCTTATCGCGACATCCACCGTCGCAAATGCCGGCAGATCATGGTCGGCTCGGTGCCGGTCGGCGGCGACGCGCCGATCACCGTCCAGTCGATGACCAACACCCTGACGCCCGACATCCAGGCGACGATCGATCAGATACGCGGGCTGGAGGAGGCGGGGGCCGACATCGTGCGCGTGTCCTGCCCGGACGTGGAGTCCACCGCGGCGCTTGGCGCGATCGTGAAGGCTTCGAAGGTTCCGATCGTCGCGGACATCCACTTCCACTACAAGCGCGCGATCGAAGCGGCGAAAGCCGGCGCTGCCTGCCTGCGCATCAATCCCGGCAATATCGGCTCGGCCGACCGGGTGCGCGACGTCGTCAAGGCGGCGAAAGACTACGGCTGCTCGATGCGCATCGGCGTGAACGCCGGCAGTCTGGAGAAGGAGCTGCTGGAGAAATACGGCGAGCCTTGCCCGGACGCGATGGTGGAGAGCGCGCTGAATCACGCGAAGATCCTCGAGGACAACGACTTCTTCAATTTCAAGATCAGTTGCAAGGCCTCGGACGTGTTTCTGGCGGTGGCCGCCTATCAGGGTCTGGCCGACGCCTGCGACTATCCCCTGCATGTCGGCATCACGGAAGCGGGCGGCACGCGCTCCGGCACGGTGAAGTCGTCGATCGGCATGGGCATGTTGCTGTGGGGCGGGATCGGCGACACGATCCGCGTCTCGCTGTCGGCGGAGCCGGTCGAGGAGATCAAGGTCGGCTTCGACATTCTGAAATCGCTGGGTCTGCGCCATCGTGGCGTCAACGTGATCTCTTGCCCGTCTTGCGCGCGCCAGCAGTATAACGTGATCGAGACGGTCGCGCGGCTCGAGGAGCGGGTCGCCCATATCGCCACGCCGATGACCGTCTCCGTGATCGGCTGCGTGGTGAATGGTCCCGGCGAAGCGCGCGAGACCGACATCGGCTTCACCGGCGGCGGCAACGGCACGCATCAGGTCTATGTCGCGGGCGTCCCGCATCATCGCCTGAAGGACAAGGACATCGTCGAGCATCTGGCTGAGATGATCGAGAAGAAGGCGGCCGAGATCGAAGCGGCCAAGCTGGCGACGGCGGCGGAGTAAGGACCGGCGAGTTTGCTTCACCCTTCGACAGGCTTAGGGTGAGGTTGTTTTTCCTCATCCTGAGCCTGTCGAAGGATGAGCGGCGGCCGCCGGCCTTTGTTTGAATCAAGAGGATCAACGCGTTGCAATTTGAAGAAAAGCTGGACCGGCTGATCGGCCGTCACAGCGAGCTGGAGGGGATTCTGGCCCGCGAGGGCAAGCTGGATCCGGTCGAGTTTCAGAAATTGTCGAAGGAGTTCGCCGACCTCGCGCCGATCGTGAGCGCGATCGAGGCGTTCTACGCCGCTCGCAACGAGCTGGTCGACGCGATGACCTTGGCCAACGACTCCTCGCTGGACGCCGACATGCGCGCCATGGCGGACGAAGAGGCGAAGGCCCTGCGCGTTAAGGTGCCGGAGCTGGACCGCCAGTTGAAGGTGCTGCTGCTGCCGAAGGACGCTGCGGACGACAAAAACGCCATCCTGGAAGTGCGCGCCGGCACTGGGGGCGACGAGGCGGCGCTGTTCGCCTCCGTCTTGTTCCGGATGTACCAGCGCTACGCCGACATCCAGGGGTGGCGCTTCGAGGTGATGGAAATCGCCGAGACCGGGCTCGGCGGCTACAAGGAGGCCACGGCCTCGATCAGCGGGCGGGGCGTGTTCGCGAAGCTGAAGTATGAAAGCGGCGTGCATCGCGTGCAGCGCGTGCCGGCGACGGAGAGCAGCGGGCGCATCCACACCTCCGCAGCGACCGTGGCGGTGCTGCCTGAAGCCGAAG
>JBMLRS010000606.1:0-2107 GCA_049240905.1 Elsteraceae bacterium | reverse complement strand
GGCCGACTGGTCGCCGCCGTGGCGCATGAGATCAACACGCCGCTCGGGGTTTCGATCACCACCGCGTCGCTGCTGTCGGATCTGGTGGGGCCAGCCTTGCGCGACCGGCGCGCCGCCGGGGCGGATCCGGCGCAAGAGCGCCTGATCAAGCGCGTCGAGATGGCGATGTCATTGTTGACGTCAAATCTGGAGCGCGCGGGTCGGCTGATCCAATCCTTCAAGAACATTTCCGCCGATCAGCATCACGACACGCCGCATCGCGTCGACCTCAGGCAGTTCGTGACCGAGATCGTCGAAAGCCTGAAACCCGAGGCGGCGCGGCGTGGCGCTCGGCTCGAGACGCCAGAAGGGCCGCCGATCGAGATGGTGACCCGAACCGACGCGATCTGGCAGATCCTCAGCAATCTGATCTTGAACGCCGCGACTCACGGCTTTGACCAGGGGGGCAAGGGCACGATCGTGGTGGAGCTTTCCGTCGCCGACCGGCAGGCGCAGATTCACGTGCGCGACGATGGGCGCGGCGTGCCAAAGGCTATCCAGGCGCGGATTTTCGAACCTTTCTTCACGACGCGCCGGGACCTCGGCGGCACGGGGCTGGGCCTCGCGATCGCCTACACGCTGGCGGTCGACGTGCTGAAGGGGCGCTTGACCTGCGTCAGCGAGGAAGGCGCCGGCGCCGTCTTCACCCTTAGCTTTCCTTACCAGCCGGCCGCTTAGTTCGATCTGAAACGTGGAAAGCTGAACAGGACCTGTCCGACATCGCGGGTCCTGTTCTGGGGGGTCAGCGCTCCGCGAGGGTCTCGCGCAGCGTCTTGCTCTTGTACTCGGCGCGGAACCGTCCGCGCCGCCGCAACTCCGGCACCAGCAGATCGACGATGGCGGTCAAGTCCGGCGGGAAGGACACGGTGTGGCCGAGCATGAAGCCGCCGCGGCTGCCGGTCGCCTCGAAGGTCTCCTCCAGCGCGTCGGCCATCTGCGCCGCGGAGCCGGCGATGGTCGTCTCGTAGCCCGTGGCGTAGCGCCGGCCATGCTCGAAGAACTCGTCCCGCGTCAGCTCGGTCTTTTCGCCCAGCCTGACGCCAAGTTCATGGATGAAGCCGACCGGCGAGGCGTTGGAGGCGATGATTTCCGCGTGAAGCTCCCGAAGGGAGAAACGCTGCGGCAGTTTCGAGAAATCGTAGCCGATGTTGTAGGACATGTAGACGCCGACCGCCTCCTGCGGGATGGCGGTCAGTAGTCGCTCCTTCTGCGCTTTCGCCTCGCGCTCCGTCTCCGCCACGACGATCGGGGTCTGCCAGAGGATGCCCACGGTCTCCGGATCCTTGCCCAGATCGATCAGCGCCTGGTCCAGCGCCGCGCGCTGCTTGACCTGGAGATGCAGGTCCATGTCGGCGCCGAAGACATGATCGGCGACATAGGCGGAGGCGCGCACCCCGCGCGGGGAGCCGCCGGCCTGGATCAGCACCGGCCGACCCTGGGGCGAAGGCGGCGTGTTCAGCGGGCCGGTCACCTTGAAGAAGCGGCCTTCGTGATGGACGTCGGAGATCTTGGCGGGGTCGCCCACCCGGCCGTTCTCCCGATCCCACAGCATCGCGTCGGGCGCGCCGCTGTCCCAGAGAAGCCGGCAGACATCGACGAACTCCTCCATCCGCTCATAGCGGCTGTTGTGATCCATCAGCCCGTCATAGCCGAAATTGGCGAAGTCCGACTTCCGGGTGGAGGCGACCAGATTCATCGCGATCCGCCCGCCGGTGACATGGTCCAGCGAGTTCATCAGCCGGGCCATGTAGTAGGGATGCATGAAGCTGGAGGAATAGGTCAGCCCATAACCGATATGCTTGGTGACCCGCGACATGGCGACCATGATCGGTTGGAAATCCTGGCGCGGCCAATTGATCCCCCACTCCACCGCGGCGTCGCGGGCGCCCTTCCATGTGTCGGGCGTTCCGGTGCCGTCGCCGGAGAAAAGGATGTCGAGGCAGCCCCGCTCGGCGATGCGCGCGGCTTCCTCGAACATCTCGATGTCCGGGAAGATTCGGTCCGGCCAGGCTCCGGGCATGCGCCAACGGCCGCCCATATGGCTGTAGGACATGTCGAACCCCAGATG
>JBMLRS010000605.1:0-2571 GCA_049240905.1 Elsteraceae bacterium | reverse complement strand
TGGGATCGGTGATCCCAAGACTCGCCAGCGCCGGAACTCCATCGCCGCCGATCAAGATCGGCGCCCGCATCCAGATCAGCTCATCCACCAGACCCGCGCGCAAGAAGCTCGCGGCGACCGCGCCGCCGCCTTCGATCAGCAGCCTTGTCACGCCCCGCGCGCCGAGTTCGGCGGCCACCCCCTCCGGCTCAAGATCTGACGGGCGGATCAGCGTCGCGCCGGCCGCCTCATGCGCCGCGCCAGAGCCCGCCGTCACAATCCACAAGGGAACGTCCCGCGCTGACTTGACCAAGGCGGAATCAAGCGGCACCCGCAGCCGGCGATCCAGCAACACCCGGATCGGCGATCGATCCGCCATGCCCGGCAGCCGGCAGGTCAGCATCGGATCATCCGCGAGCGCGGTGCCGGCGCCGACCAGGATCGCGTCGTTGCGTGCGCGCAGCAGATGAGCGTGAGCGCGGGCTTCCGGTCCGGTGATCCAGCGGCTGGCCCCGGTCGCGGTCGCGATCCGGCCATCCAGGCTGGTGGCGAGCTTCAGGGTGATCCAGGGCCGGCCGCGTTCTATCCGCGACAGGAAGCCGGCGTTCAGCGCCCGCGCCTCCTCCGCCATCAGCCCGACTTCGACCGGGACGCCCGCGGCTTCGATCCGGGCGAAGCCGCCGCCGGCGACCCGCGGGTCGGGATCGCGCAGGGCCGCGACCACGCGGCTGACGCCCGCCGCGATCAGGGCGTCGCAGCAGGGGCCGGTCTTGCCCCAGTGGGCGCAGGGCTCAAGCGTGACATAGGCGGTCGCCCCCGAGGCGCGGTCGCCGGCTCTGGCGAGGGCTTCGATTTCCGCGTGCGGTCGTCCGCCTGGTTGGGTCCAGCCCCAACCGACGATGACGCCGTCCTTGACCAGAACGCAGCCGACGCTGGGGTTGGGGGCCGTTCGGCCCAGGCCACGTCGCGCCAGCCCGAGGGCCAGCCCCATGTACCGCCGATCCTTCGACGGCGACGGATCAATCAAGGACTAATCCTTGTCGTCGACGTCGTCGTGCAGCTTGCCGACAAATTCCTCGAAATCCTTCACTTCGCGGAAATTGCGGTAAACCGAAGCGAAGCGGACATAGGCGACAGGATCCAAGGTATAAAGTGCGTCCATCACCTGTTCGCCGATCAGCTCCGACGACAGCTCGGTCTCGCCGGAGCTTTCCAGACGGCGGACGATGGCGTTCACGATCCGCTCGATTCGCTCAGTCTCGACCGGCCGTTTGCGGCAAGCGATCTGGATCGAGCGGGCCAGCTTGTCACGATCGAAGGGAATGCGTTTCCCGCTCTTCTTGACGACGATCAGCTCGCGCAACTGCACCCGCTCGAAGGTTGTGAAGCGCGAGCCACAGTTCGGACAGAACCGACGACGGCGGATCGCCGCGTTGTCGTCGGTTGGACGCGAGTCCTTTACTTGAGTGTCGTCATGTCCACAGAACGGGCAACGCATTCAGAGACTCCGCTCTATAGATGACCCGATCCGCCGTAGATCGGGAACCGGTCGCACAAGGCCTGCACTTTGGCGCGCACTTCGGCTTCGACGACGCTGTTGGCCTCGCCGTTCGAAGCCGAAAGCCCATCCAGCACGTCGCCGATCAGCTCGCCGACCAGCGCGAACTCCGCCGGGCCGAAACCGCGGGTCGTGCCGGCCGGCGTGCCGAGGCGAACGCCCGAGGTGATCATCGGCTTTTCCGGGTCGTTAGGAACGCCGTTTTTGTTGCAGGTGATCCCGGCCCGGTCCAGCGCCGCTTCCGCGATCTTGCCATTCACGCGCTTGGGCCGCAGATCCACCAGCATCAGGTGCGAATCGGTGCCGCCGGAGATGATGGCGACCCCGCGCTTGGTCAGCGTCTTGGCCAGGACGCGGGCGTTTTCCACAACAGTCGCCGCGTATTCCTTGAAGGCCGGCTGCAGCGCCTCGCCGAAGGCGACCGCCTTGGCCGCGATCACATGCATCAACGGGCCGCCCTGCAGGCCCGGGAACACGGCGGAATTGAACTTCTTGCCCAGCTCCAGGTCGTTCGACAGGATCATCCCGCCGCGCGGGCCGCGCAGGGTCTTGTGCGTCGTGGTGGTGACGACATGGGCGTGCGGCAGCGGGCTCGGATAGGCGCCGCCAGCCACAAGACCCGCGAAATGCGCCATGTCGACCATCAGATAGGCCCCCACCGAGTCCGCGATCTTGCGGAAGCGGGCGAAGTCGATCACCCGCGAATAGGCGGAGCCGCCCGCGATGATCAGCTTCGGGCGATGTTCCTCCGCGAGCTTGGCCACCGCCTCGTAATCGATCAGATGATCGTCCGGGCGCAAGCCATAGCTGACGGGCTTGAACCATTTGCCGGACTGGTTGGCCGGCGACCCATGGGTCAAATGTCCGCCTTCGGCCAGCGACATGCCCATATAAGTGTCGCCAGGCTGCAGCAGCGCGAAGAACACGGCCTGGTTCGCCTGCGCGCCGGAATGCGGCTGCACGTTGGCGTAGGCGCAGCCGAACAACTCCTTCGCGCGATCGATCGCCAATTGTTCGGCGATGTCCACTTCTTC
>JBMLRS010000604.1:0-11108 GCA_049240905.1 Elsteraceae bacterium | reverse complement strand
TTGTAGAACAAGGCGAGCGAGCGCACGGCGGTCGGCAGGCCGTAATAGGCGTCGCCGCGCTTCATGGCGCTGACGATCGGAAAGAAATCCTCTTCGATTTTGGCGGCGGGGAAGACATCGGCCGGCAGCGGCTGGATCAGCTTGCCGGCGACGAAGCCGTCAAGCCAGCCATAGAACAGTTGGACGACGTCCGGGCCGTTGCCCGCCACGACGGCGGCGGAGACCTTGGTCTGGTAATCGGCGTAGGGGAAATTGGTCTGCTTGACCGTGATCCCAGGATTCGCCTGCTGGAACTTGGCGATCAACTGATCCATCGCCCTCACGCGAGTCTCGAAGGTGTATTGCCAGTAGTCGATCTCAACGGCGCCGGCCGGGCTGGTCGAACCCAAGCCAAAGGTCAGTCCGACGGCCAACGCGAGACCGGAAATCAGCTTAGAGACACGCATGCGGTTTTCTCCCTCAAGAAGGCGTGCGGTTGTCAGTCCAGCCGCCGGGGCTAAACTCAGCCGCGCGGACCCTCCTGTCAACCAACCGGGAAACACTCAGTGGCCCTTTCCAACTCCGATCTCGCTCTGCGCCATCGCGCCGCCGTCTCCATCGCGCAGTCGCTGGGCCGCGTGGGTCTCTCCTATCAGGCCTCGCCGGAGCGGATGGCGACCTCCTCAAAAGGCGATCAGGACTTCCTCACTGTCGCCGACGGCGACGTCGAGCGGCGGTTTCGCGCGGCGATCGCGGAGCTGTTCCCGTCGGACGTGGTGGTGGGGGAGGAGCAGGGCGGCGAGGACGGCGACGCGCTCTGGATCATCGACCCGATCGACGGCACGGCCAATTTCGCGCGCGGCAGCCGCCACTGGTGCGTCTCCATCGGCTTCCTTTGGAGGGGAGAGCCGCGGATCGGCGTGATCCATGCCCCGGCGCTGGACGAATGCTTCTCCGCCCGCCTCGGGTTCGGCGCCACCTTGAACGACGCGCCGATCCGCGCCGCCGCGACCGCCAGCCTGACGACGGCGAGCGTCGAACTCGGCTGGTCCTCGCGCCTGCCCGCCTCGGCCTATATCCAGCGGGCGGACGCGTTGATGGCGGCCGGCGCGAGCGTGCTGCGCAGCGGCTCAGGCGCTTTGGGGCTGGCGCATGTCGCCGTCGGGCGCAGCGACGCTTACGCCGAGGCTCACATCAACTCCTGGGACGTGGCGGCCGGCGTCGTGATCGCACGCGAAGCGGGGGCCTGGGTGAGCGATTTCTTCACCGGCGATTGGCGCGCCAAAGGCAATCCGATCCTGGCCTGCGCGCCGTCTTTGGCCGCGGATCTTCGGTCGATCACGGGAATTGGGTGACGCCCTTACCCCTGGCGTAATCGACCCGCCCGACCCTTTCGGCGCAACTCCTCCTCACCGCGGTGCAGAACCGCGTCTCGTTGGATCTGAAGAGGAGAGCGCCATGTCGCTTTTTGACCATCCGAATTTTCTTCGCGCCGTCCTGTTCGTCGACGCTGCGGCCTGCGTCACGACCGGTGGGCTGCTGTCGGCCGCCGCCGGCCCTTTGGCGGGTTGGACCCATCTGTCGCCGGATCTGCTGCGTCTCGCCGGCGTCAGCTTGTTTCCGATAGCGGCCTTCATCTTGGCGGTGGCGTGGCGCGCGCGACCGCCGGCGGCGGGGGCCTGGTTGGTGATCATCGGAAATGTCGGTTGGGTTATCGCCAGCCTTGGCTTGTTCGCCGTGGAGGGGATCTCGCCCAGCGGCTTCGGCTATGGCTTTGTGATCGCCCAGGCGGCGCTTGTCGCGGCGTTCGCCGCATTGGAGTGCATCGGTTTGGCCCGCATCGCGCGGCCGCTTAGCGCGTTGTCAACCTAGTCCTGATCGCGAGGAGCCAAGAACGCGCTTCTTGTCATGCAGTTCTGAACAAGAACGGCTTCGACGTAAGCCGGTCTTGTTCTCGCGTTCAGGCGGCGCGCGTGGTGCGCGCGGCGACGAAAATCACGGCCAGCGCGAGCGTCGCCGCGCCCAGCCAGGCGATCGCCGTGGGCGACTGATTGCTGAGGAGAAACAATTCGCCCACCAGGATCGGTCCAGCGATGTGGCCGCCGCGTTCAATGAAGCGATAGAAGGCGGTGACGGGGGCCTCGCCCAGTTTCACCGCGGCGTCGGTGGAGGCGATATGAGTGACGACCGGCGCATTGATGAAGCCATGGCCGACCCCCACCGTGAAGGTCCCCACGAGCAGAATGATGGTCACGGTCAGGGGCGCGAGGCCCAAGGCGACGATCGATGGCCAGCCGATCCCGCCGATCAGGCAAAGGCCAAGGCCGCTCACCGCCAAGCCAGTGAAGAGAATCTGACGGAGATTGCCGCGCAGGTCGGCGTAGCGTGAGATAAAGTGGCTCGAGATCAGCACGCCGACGGCGTAGAACATGATGATCTGGCCGATGTCCTCCTGCGCCAAATTCTGCTGGGCCAGAAGCAAGGGCATGGCGAAGAACACCACGCCCGTCAGCACCGCCTTGGCGGGAATCCCCACCAGGAGCGTGGTCCAGACAAAGCCGGGGCTCTTGAAGACGCCCAATATCGATCCTTTCGCCTCCGCAAGCTTCGCTTCCTGCGAATTTTCCATGCGCGGCGAGTTGTCGATCAAGGCGGCGGTGTAGAGCAGGATCGCGACTGCGGAGGCGGCGGCGATCCAGAACACGCCGGACCACCCGATATAGCCCGCCAGCAGCCCGCCGATCACCAAGCCAGACAGCATCCCGCCGTTGAAGGTGTAAACGATGATGCCCGCGCTCTGGGTGCGCTTGTCGGCGGCGGCGTAGGCCAGGATGTAAGATTGCGACCCGATGAAAAGCAGGCCTTGGCCGACGCCTGACAGCATGCGCGCGGCGGTGATGATCAGATAATCGCTGCTGCTGGCCATCAACATCGCGGCGCCGGCGGCGAGGACCGCGCCAAGCAGGATGATCGGCTTCGCGCCATGCCTGCCCGCGTAGATCCCCGCCGGGACCAAGGTGAGCGCGAAAGTGACGAAATAGGCCATGAACATCACCGACGCCCATGTCGGCGACAGCCCCGCGGCGGCCGCGCTTTTCTGCATCAGCTGCGGCATGAAGGAGGCGGCGAGGTTCTCGATCAGGAATCCAACGAAAAGGACGGGCTTGATCGCCTCCACGGCGCTCTGCCCGTCTGTCGCGTTGTTGATGCGCGCGTCCTTCAATCGCCTGAGAGCGCCGCCCAACTGGAAAAACAGTCCGGCCATGAAGCCGCTTGCGACCAAAAGCACCACGAACGTCTTGGTGGTTCGTCCGACCTGAGCCAGCACGACGTCGTAGGGTAGGGAGACGAAAACCTGCGCGTTCAGGCCCGGCACCCGATCGATCGGTCGACTCACCACGAACGCGGTTGGATCGACTTTGTAGGGCGAGCCGACCGCGCGCGGGTTCGTGCCCAACACCACTGCGCCGTCGACGACCAGCGCGATGTAGCTGATCTCCGGGTTGAGGGTCTGATAGGAGATGAGGGTCGACTCAACGCCATCGACGTCTTCGAGGCTCAAGCCCAGATCGTAGATCGAGCGCAGGCGCTCAGTCAGCGCTAGGGCGAAGCCTTCCGCCTTGGCCTGCGATCCGGCGGCGTAAAGTCTGGTCAGTCCAAAAACGACGGTCGCGGCGACGGAAAGGAAGACCAGCGCGAAGACCAGTCGGTCGAGCCGGGCTCGTCTGGCGGAAGGCAGGGTGATGACGACCGCGCCGTAAATCCCCAGCACGATCGCGCCAAGCCCCGCAGCCCAGGGCAGCATCTGCGTCGCGCTATTCACCTTCTCGCTGATCAGCGACTTGGGCACGTGGATGATCATCTGGCCGCTGAAGCCAAATCGGGACCGCAACGGCACATAGATTTGGCTTTGGGTTGGCCCGTCGATGATTCGCAAGTCGGCCAAGTCGGGGTTGAACGGCGAGAGATTGTCGAGGGTTACGCCGACGCTGCGCTGCTGGAAGATTATGTTTCCGGTGCGGTTCAGAACGGTGACCGCATCGATGGCGTCGTCCGCCCTCACGATAGGCGCGACTAGCGTGTCAAAACCGGCGAATTGTGAGAGCGGCAAACCGGCGTTCAGAAATTTCTCGATGATGAGCTGAATCGGACGGGTTTGAGAGATGACCTTCTCAATCTCAAACGAGGGGTATTTCGTGTTCGCTTCCCTGTCGCCGACATAGGCCAGAAGGCCCAGCGAGAAGAGGCCGATGGACAGCATGATGGCGAACTCAGCGAGCCGCTGCCGGAACATTTGAGGCTTCGTCATCAGAGGTCGGGCGATTGCATGCTGAGGGGCTGAACGAGGCTGCGAGTGTGTGCCACGGGAAGTGAGGCGCCGTCTATTCCTTATCAAGGGTCGAGGGCCGCCGCTTCCTATATTTGCCGGTTTCTGATTGTGACTTTATGCCGGACGACGCGTCCGATCGCCTCAAGCACTGGCGTAGGCGCTCCAGCGAGGGCGCCGAGCTCGCACGGCGCGTCGATCAGCGCCGCCAACTCCAACGGTCTGCCTGCCTCGAAATCCTGCAAGGTGGAGGTTCGGAAGTCGGTGAGGTGGCGCGTCATGTTCATGCGCTCCTCCACCGTGATCGTCATTGGGGATCCGACCGCCGCCGCGACGGACTTCACTTCGCCGATCGCGGAGGCGCACAGGGCGCTCAGGTCCGGATCTTCCAGAATCTCCCCCATCGTCGCCTCGGCAAGAACGGAGATCGGATTGAAGGCGGCGTTACTCAACAGTTTCATCCACATCGCGGCGCGAATGTCGGAGGTTTCCTCGATGATCATGCCGGCCGCGCGCAGCTTTTCGCCGATCAACTTCAACCTTGAGGAGGCGGGGCCGGCGATCTCCCCCAGGATCAGCTTGTCCCCAGTCGGCCAACTCAACTGCCCGGGCGCGGGTCGCGTCACCGCCATGTAGACGACGCAGCCGAGCAAACTGCGCGTGGGGAACAGCCGCGCGAGAGTCCCGTCCGGATCCAGACTTTTGAGCGAGGCGTTGGCGAGCGGCCCCTCCAGTCCCTGAAAGTACCACCAGGGAACCCCGTTGATCGCGGGAATGACGCAGGTCTCCGATCCGATCAGCGGTTGGAACAGGGCTGCGGCGCTCGTCCAATCATGCGCTTTCAGCGCGCCGATCACCAGGTCATGCGGCGAAAGGTCCGATGGATCGGTGACGACGCGCGGTCGGGAGATTGTCTCCACCCCGCCGCGCTCCACGCGCAAGCCGTCTCGGGCGATCGCTTCGGCCGAACGGCCGCGCGCGACGAGGGTCACCTCCTCGCCCGCGCGGGACAGCGCATGAGCAAGGGCGCCGCCGATCGCGCCGGCGCCGACGATGGCGACGCGCACGCGCTTAGCGGCTGCTGATCATGCGCGACCAGCGCTGGGTCGCTTCGTCGAGATTGAACACGTTGAAATCGACGGAGACCATGTTCGCCACCTCCGCCTCGCTCAACAGGAAAATCTCCTTTAGCAGCGGATCGCTTGACAGTTTGGAGCGCGCCACCCCGTTGACCGGCACGACGCCGCGCTCCAGCGCCAGGCCCAGCTGGGTTTCAGCCGAGACATATTCATTAATGAAGAACTCCGCCGCGCGGGCCGCCGGCGTCCCCTTGACCACGCCGAGCCAGCCCTCCTTCAACAGGCCGCGCTTGTTGGGGCCGATCTTGGGATGAGCGAAGGCGACCGGCAGGCCGGCGCGGCGCATCTGCACCGCGAAGCCGGCGTGCATCGTCGAGGCCCAGACGTCGCCCGCGTTCATCAAGGTCACGGCCTGCGCGCCGACCTTCCAGAACTGGTAGGGGTTGGCGGCCTTGACCAGCTTCAAGGCCGGTTCGATGTTGGTCATGCCGCCGCCGTCGTCCATCGACGCGCCGACCAGGAACTGCGCGGCGCCGGCCTGGCTGATGTCGATCATGCACAGCTTGCCGGCCAGCTTCGGGTGCAGCAGATCCTTGTAGCGCTCCGGCTTCGGGATGCCGGCGGCGGCGAACTTCTCGGTGTTGTAGACGATGCCTTCCTGCGTGACCCAACTCGCCACCTTCCAATCGTCGGACTGGCTCGGCAGCAGATCCTTGCGATTGGGGACGTTGTTCAGGTTGATCTTCTGCAGGAAGCCGGCGTCGTAGGTGTCGACCCAGGTCAGATCGCCCATCTCCACCACGTCGAACGGCGCGGCCCGGCCTTTGGCGGCGATCAACTTCGCCAGATTGTCGCGCGGCGGAGCGGTAACGTACTCCACCTTCCCGCCCAGTTCCTCCAGCTTGACCCCGGCGTATTTGTGAACCGCCTTGTCCCAGCCGCCGCCGAAGGTGGCGACGCGAAGGGTCACGCCGTCGAAGCGCGGGGTCTGCGCGTGGGCGCGGGAGGCGATCGGCGCGAGGCCGGCGGCGGCGACGCCGGCCAGAACCTGACGCCGAGTGAATCGGGGGCTGAAACGGGTCACGCGGGCTCTCCAGAGTTAAGCGCCGCCGGAGCGGCTCAGGTTTTCCAGACCGACGGCCTTTTGCAAAAGATAGACCGCCGCCAGCGATCCGACGATGATCAATGTTGAGATCGCCAGTAAAGAAGGGTCGAAGTCAAACTCCATCAAATGAAAGATCTTGGCCGCAAAGGGCTGCGCGCCGCCGGCGCCCAGGAACAACGCGACGGGAACGTCGCCGAAGGAGACCAGGAAAGCGTACATCGCGCCAGCGTAGACCCCGGGCATGATCACGGGCAGCGTCACCTTGGTGAATGTCCGCCAGCGCGACGCCCCCAGGCTGAGCGCCGCTTCCTCGAGCCGACCGTTGAAGCGCTGCAGAACGGCGGAGACCGAGCCGATCACGTAGGGCGTCGCCAGAAAGCTGTGCGCCAGGATCAAGCCGGGCAGGCTGCCGACGAGGAACAGGCCGGTGACGTCGCCGATCAGATAATAGAGCTTAAGAAAGGACACGCCGATCACCACCGCTGGAATCTGCAGGGGCGCGCGGAAGCAGGCGGAGACCAGACTCTTGCCAGGAAAGCTGGCCCGCACCAGGCCGAACGCCGCCGGCACGCCGACCAAGCAGGCGATGATCGCGGTCGAGAAGCCGAGCCCCAGGCTGAGCGCGAGCGACTGGAACAGATCCTCGCCGATACGGCCGTACCAGCGGAAAGACAACTCGCGCGGCGGGAAAGTCAGGAACGTCCGCTCGCCGCCGTCAAAAGACGCCCCGACCACCACGGCCAGGGGCGCGAACAGGAAAGCCAGCGCCCCCAGCACCCAAGCGACCGAGCCGACCTTGCGCAGGGCGGAGACGAAGCGATGCCGGTTCATGCGAAGGCGCTCCTCGGCTCAGGTTTCGGACGGCGCTCCAACCGCGCCATGAGCAGAAGGGAAAGCCCGTTGATCAGCAGGGTCATGGTCATGAGCACCGCGGAGACCGTCGCGCCCATCGCGTAGCGCGTCTGCAGGATCACGGTCTGCTGGATCAGCACCGGCAGGGTGAGCACCTTGCCGCCGCCGATCAGCGCGGCGGAGGTGAAGGCGCCCATGCACAGGTTGAACACGATAAGCAGGGTCACGACGATCCCCGGCAGGCTGAGCGGCAACACTACGCGCAGAAACACCCGCCAGCGCGGCGCGCCATGGATCTCCGCCGCTTCCTCGAGGCTTTTCGGGATGGTGCGGATCACGCCGTAGAGCAGCAGCACGGCGAAGCCCATCGTGAAATGCATCAGCCCCACCACCACGCCGGAGGGCTGACCCATGATGCTCACCGGTTGGCTGACGATCCCGGTCCAAAGCAGGAAGCGGTTCAGCGCGCCGCCGCTGGAGAAGATGATGATCAGGCCCAGCACCTTGATCACGATGGTGATGAAGGACGCCGCGACGATCGAGGCCAGCGCCAACAGCGCCCAGCGCCCGTTCGCCCGCGCCAGGATATAGGCGATCGGGTAACCGATCAGCAGGGTGAGCAGGGCGACCGTCGCCGACAGCCGGACCGTCAGCAGCAGGGAGTCGACATAGAGGCTGTCGGTGAAGAAGCGAACGTAGTTCTCCAGGGTCAGATCGACGCCGAGGCGGCCGAGCCTCAAATCCTTGAAGAAGCTGCCGCGCAGAAAGGCGATCTGCGACGCCAGCAGCAGAAACAGGGAGAGGATCAGAGAAGGGATCAGCGCCAGATGCCAGCGCGCTTTCATGACGGTCTCCGACTGTTCAAAGGTCTTAACGTCTAATCAGCAAGATCCGGACCGTATGTGATCACAGCGGGCTTGATGGCGTATTGTTTGCGTGCTGAGCTCTCGAAGGGAACAGAAATCTTGTCGAACCGGGATACGCTCATGACCGACGCCGCGCTGGACATCAGAGAATTGCTTGGGGCCCAGGCGATCAACGCGTTGCGCAAGCCGATCGAGCAGGCCTGCGGGCTGCCTGGGGCCGCCTACACGTCGGAGGCGTTCTTCAAGGCGGAGCAGAAGCAGCTCTTCGCGCGCACCTGGATGTGCCTGGCCTTCGCCAGCGACGTGGCGGCCCCGGGCGACGCGATCCCCGTCATGGCGGCCGGCGTTCCCCTGATTCTGGCGCGCGATCAAAAGGGCCAAATCCGGGTGTTCCACAATGTCTGCCGCCATCGCGCGGCGATGATGGTGACCGAGCCCTGCCGGAACCTGAAGCAGTTCTCCTGCCCCTATCACGCCTGGGCTTACGACCTGGACGGCCGGCTGAAATCCACGCCCTATTTCGACGGCACGCCGGGTGGCAACAACCGCACGAGCCTGGATCTGGCGGAGCTGGGGCTGGTCCCGGTCCGCACGGCGGTCTGGCATCACTGGATCTTCATCAATCTCGATGGCGAGGCCGAGCCGTTCGAGGAGCATGTCCGCCCGCTGGACGAACTGATCAACGGCGCCGACCTCAGCGCGACCCGCATGGCCCACCGCGAGGATTGGGAATGGCGTGGGAACTGGAAGATGCAGAACGACAATTGGGAGACCTATCACCATGTCTGGGTGCACGGGAACATCTTCACCAAGATGTCCGACGATCTGGATCTGGCGACGGGTCAACCGATCGCGGAGCCGATCCCGCTCGGCACGGTGGTCACGCTCAAGCGGCGCGGCGATCAGGATTTCTATCCGAGCGCCGGCGATCTGCCGCTGATCCCGTTCCCGGATGGCAAGAAGCGCGTGCGCTGCACCAGCGTGGTGTTTCCGAACATGACCTTGACCTTGCAGTCGGACCATCTCGCCTCGGTGATCGCCGATCCGGTGGCGGTCGACCGGACGGTCTCCAAGATGGGATTCTTCTTCGTGGGCGACGCCGCGACCGATCCGGCCTACGCGCCGCAACGCAAGAAGACCCTGGCGCGCTGGTTGGGCGAGACCGGCGTGATGCGGGATTATGGCGGGATCCGCAGCCAGGACATGCAGGTCTGGGAGCAGCAGCAGATCGCGCGCCAGTCACCGGTCGCGGATAGGGTCGTGTTCTCGCCGGTTTGGGAGAAGAACGTGCATCATTTCCAAAACATGCTGGTCGATGTGATGCTGGGCGACAAAGCCAGCTGAAGGGGGATGGACGATGTTTGGTGAGGTCAAGACCGCCTCGGGCAAGGTGGTGAAGATGAACAGCCGCGCCGGGCGCGCGCTGCCGGACGTGGACGTCTATCAGGACCGGCTCTGGGCCGAGACGCAGCCGCTGATCGATCAGCTGGACCGGCACGTGATCTCGCCGGACCAATATATCGACGCCGTCCGCGCCCTGCATCACTCGATGGACATGCCGCAGGAGCTGGCCCCCTGGATCGAGAAGGCGCTGGTCGAGCGCAAGGATCAGGTGCTGAACCAGAAGAGCACGCCGACCAAATCCTGGACCATGCAACTGCTCTATCTGGAGCCGAACGAGGTGCATCCGCCGCATTGCCATCACAACCTGATCTCGACTCAGGTGGTGTTGCGCGGCCGGGTTTATGCGCGGGAGTGGGATCGAGTCGCCCGATTGGACGCGGACAAGATCCTGCTGCGCACCCGCACGGATCGCTGGTTCCAGGTCGGCGATCGGTTCGAGACGACGGAGGTCTCCAAGAACGCCCACTGGTTCTGCGCCGACGAGAATCCCGCGGTGATGCTGAACTTCTATATCCTGGGCTTCCAGGAATGGACCTTCGATCCGCCCGCCGCCAAGGGCCGCAAGATGCTGGACCCGACCTACGGCGTGCAGAGCGACGGCATGATCATCGCCCGCGAGATGCCGATCGAAGAAGGCTATGTGCGCTTCGGCGACCATGCGATCGAGAGCGTTCCGCTGCCGCGCTTCGTCGCGGCATGACCTACACCTCCACCCATTGGGGCGTTTATCGTCCCGTCTTGTCCGACGGCAAGCTGTCGGCGCTGACGCCGTTCGAGCGTGATCGCGCGCCGTCGCCGATCGGCCCGGGCATGGCGACCTCCATCGAAGGGCCAACCCGCATCCGCCGTCCGGCGATCCGGCGCGGCTTCCTGAAGAACGGGGCCGCGAGCCGCGACCAGCGCGGCGCGGAGCCCTTCGTCGAGCTGCCCTGGGACGAGGCGCTGGACATCACCGCCGACGCGCTGAAACGCACGATCGCGGAGCATGGCAATGAGGCGGTGTTCGGCGGCTCCTATGGCTGGGCCAGCGCGGGGCGCTTTCACCACGCCAACGGCCAGATCCATCGCTTTCTGAACTGCATCGGCGGCTATGTCAGTCATCGCGACAGCTACAGCCTGGGCGCCGCTCGCGTGCTGCTGCCGCGCATCATCGCCCCGATCGAAACCTTGAACCGCGACGCCAGCGGCTTCGCCGGCCTCGCCAAACATTGCCAGACCTTCGTCGCCTTCGGCGGGCTGCCGACCAAGAACGCGCAGATCAACGCCGGCGGCGTCGGCGACCATGTCGTCGGCGACTGGATCCAGCGCATGGACGCGGCGGGAGTTAAGTTCGTCAACATCTCGCCCCTGCGCGGCGATCTGGAATCGCCGGGCGTGGAGTGGGTTCCGATCCGGCCCAACACCGACGCAGCCGTGCTGCTGGCCTTGGCCTATGAGGTGGTCGCCCTGGGTCTGCATAATTTCGAGTTCCTGAACCGCTGCTGCGTCGGGGCGGA
>JBMLRS010000603.1:0-3206 GCA_049240905.1 Elsteraceae bacterium | reverse complement strand
ATCTGTGCTCACCTTACACCCGGCGCCCGTCGGACATGGCGTGAAATTCCGTCGCACCGACGTCGTCAGCGCCGACCCGATCATCCCCGCGCTCTGGTCCAGCGTCGCCTCCACGCAGCATTGCACGACGCTTGGCAATGAGGCTGGCGTCCAGATCTCGACGGTCGAGCATCTGATGGCCGCCCTCGCTGGGTGCGGCGTCGACAATGTGCTGGTGTCGGTCGACGGCCCGGAACTGCCGATCATGGATGGCAGCTCCGCGCCCTTCGTGTTCCTGATCGAATGCGCCGGCGTGGTTGAACAGGACGCGCCGCGCCGCGCGATCCGAATCCTCAAGCCGGTGATGGTGTCGGAGCGCGGCCGAAGCGCCGCCCTCGCCCCCTCGGCCGCCAACGCCGCCGAAGGTCTGACCGTCAGCTTCGAGATCGACTTCGCCGGCAGCCAATTGGCCCGTCAGGAAGGCTTTTTCCAGGTGACGTCGAGTTCCTTCAAGTCGGAGTTGGCGCGCGCCCGCACCTTCGGCTTCATCGAGGAAGTGGACGGCCTGCGCGCCGCCGGCCTCGCGCTGGGCGGCTCGCTCGACAACGCGGTGGTGGTCGCCGGAGAGCAGATCCTGAACGAGGACGGTCTGCGCTTCGATAACGAGTTCGTCCGCCACAAGGTGCTGGATTGCGTCGGCGACCTAGCCCTCGCAGGCGCCGCCGTGATTGGCCATTATCATGGCGTCCGCGCCGGTCATCGCCTGACCAACAAGTTGCTGCACGCCCTGTTCGCCACCCCTGACGCCTGGGAGATCATCGACTACCCGGGCCTGCGCGTCGTGGAAAGCGAACGCGCCCCGGCGCAGGCGGAAACCGAAGCCCTGCCGGCCTACGCGGCGGCCTAAGCCTCGTAACGCTCAGCCCGGCGCATAGGCCGGGTCAATCCGGCGTGATTCACAAGGCCGCGGACGAGCGGCTTGAGGGGAGGCCGCTAGTCGGATAGGGTCCGCATCTTCCTTTGAGTCGTCAGCTGGGGCTTCATGCGCCTAATTCTCTCCGCCTTTATGTTGGCGTCGCTCGTCGCCTGCTCCACGAAGGAGCCCGACACCTATGTCGAGGCGCCGGTTGAACAGTTGTACAACGACGCGACCGACGCCATGACCGACGGCCGCTTCAATCAGGCGGCCAAGCTGTTCGACGAGGTCGAACGTCAGCACCCTTACTCAGTTTGGGCCACCAAGGCGCAGCTGATGGCGATGTTCGCGCAGTATAATCAGGGCAAGTTCGACGAAGCGATCGGCACCGCCGACCGCTTCATCCAACTGCATCCAGGCAATCGCGACGTCGCCTACGCCTATTACATGCGCGCCCTCAGCTATTACGAGCAGATCACGGACGTGCGGCGCGACCAGCGCATCACGGCCGACGCTATGAAATCGCTCGACGAGGTGATCCGCCGCTTCCCGGAGAGCAACTACGCCCGCGACGCGCGGATCAAGATGGATCTGACCCGGGACCATCTGGCCGGCAAGGAGATGGACATCGGCCGCTACTATCAGAAGCAGGGCCAGTTCACCGCCGCGATCGGGCGCTTTCGGCGTGTGGTCGACGAATATCAGACCACCAGCCATGTCCCCGAAGCCCTGCATCGCCTGACCGAGGCCTATCTGGCGGTCGGCGTGCGCGAAGAGGCGGAGAAGGTCGCCGCCGTGCTCGGCCACAACTATCCGGGTTCGGAATGGTACGCCGACAGCTACGCCCTGCTGAAGGGCGGGGAACGGCCGGGGCGCGAAAACCGCGGCTTTCTCGGCCGGACCATCGGCGCGATCTTCTAGGCCGCCGCCCCAGGCCTCCGCGATGCTGGTCAGCCTGGAGATCCGAGACGTCGTCCTGATCGACCGTCTGGTCCTGCGGTTCCAACCGGGCCTGAGCGCGCTGACCGGCGAGACCGGGGCCGGCAAATCCATCCTGTTGGACGCGTTAGGGCTGGTGCTGGGCGCGCGCGGCGACAGCGGCCTGCTGCGCCAGGGCGCCTCTCAGGCGGTGGTCACGGCCAGCTTCGATCTGCCCCCCGACCATCCGGTGATGGCGCTGCTGCGCGACAACGACATGCCCGACGACGAGGGCCTGATCCTGCGCCGCACCCTGACCTCCGACGGGCGCAGCCGCGCGGCCGTGAACGACCAGAGCGTCAGCGTCGGCCTGCTGCGACAGATCGGCGGCCAGCTGGTCGACATCCACGGCCAGTTCGACCAGCATGGCTTGCTGGATCCCGCCACCCACGGTCCGCTGCTGGACGCCTTCGGCGGGCATCAGACCGCGCTCGCCGCCACGGCTGCGGCGTACGCCGACTGGCGCGCGGCGGAGAAGGCGTTGTCGGAGGCCGAGGAGATCGCCGCCCGCGCCCGCGCCGACGAAGAAGAGCTGCGCCAGACCGCGAAGGAGCTGCGCGATCTGGCCCCGGTCGTGGGCGAGGAGACCGAGCTGGCGGCTCGCCGCTCAGACCTTCAGCATCGCGATCGGCTGGGCGAAGCGCTGACCTCCGCGATCGCCGACGGGGAGGAAGCGGTCAGCCGCATCGCCCAGGCCATGCGCACGCTTGGCCGGCTGCCGCTGAACCTCAGCGCCGGGGTCGAACCCGCCACCGCCGCCCTGGACCGCGCGGCGGTGGAGCTGGGCGAAGGCGCCAAGCTGCTGGAGGCGCGGTTGGCCGCCCTGCGCGGCGACGGCGACAGCCTGGAGCAGGTCGAGGAGCGGCTCTACCAGATCCGCGCCGCCGCCCGCCGCCTGCGCGCGACGCCGGACGAACTGCCGGATATCCTGGCCCGCGCCGAAGCCGCGCTGGCCACCTTGGAGGACGGCGCGGCGCTGCTGCCGCGCTTGCAAAGGGCCGCCGACGAGGCGAAGGCCGCTTACCGCAAGGCCGCCGACGCGCTGAGCGCGGCGCGCCAGAAGACCGCCAAGAAGCTGGACCAGGCGGTCGCCGAAGAGCTGGCGCCGCTGAAGCTGGAGCGCGCGCGCTTCCACACCGTCGTGGCCCCGGCGGAGGATCCGGCCGATTGGCGCAAGGACGGGGCGGACCGCGTCGCCTTCGAGATCGCCACCAACCCCGGCGCGCCGTTCGCCCCGCTGGCCAAGGTGCTGTCCGGCGGCGAGTTGAACCGGGTGATGCTGGCCTTGCAGGTGATCCTGTCCGCAACCGGCTCGATCCCGACCCTGGTGTTC
>JBMLRS010000602.1:0-4271 GCA_049240905.1 Elsteraceae bacterium | reverse complement strand
GTTCTTGGAGGCGAAGCGAGGCGGGTTGTTGACCGCGTTCGCCGTCGCCTTGCCGGTTCGGCCATAAATGAACTTCTCGACCGAGGCGCGGTCGACCAAAAGCGCCAGCGCTTGGCGCACGGCTGGATCGGACAGGGACGGATGGGTGGTCTTGGCGCTGGAGAACTCGCCGTCCACCTCTTTGGTCGGGTCGGTGAAGTTGCACTGGATATGTTCCACGTTGGCGCCTTCGCGCAGGAGGATCTTGCCTTTGCCGGCTTCCTCCAGCTTCTTCAGCACTTCGTCCTCGACCTGGATGTTCCAGGCATACTGGTATTCACCGGTTTGCAGCACCGCGCGCGCTGCGGAGATCGCGTCGCCGCCGCCCTTCATGTCGATGGCGTCGAAGAAGGGTTGGCCCGGGACGTGGTAGTCCCGGTTGATTTCGCCTGCGACCAGATCGCCCGGGGCGAAGCTTTTGAACTTGTAGGGGCCGGTTCCGACCGGCCGCAGGTTCGCCGGCGCGTCGCGTGACTTCGCGCCCGCAAATTCGGCGAAGAGATGCTTGGGGATGATCATCCCGCTCACGCCGACGAAGGCTTCGGCCCAGAACGGAGTCGGCTTCTGGAAAATGACCTTCACGGTGAAGTCATCAATCTTCTCCACCATGACCTTCGCGTAAGTGCCGGAGGTGACCGCCGCGGTTTCCGGGTTTCTGGCGAACTCCCAATTGAAGACAACATCGTCCGCCGTGAACGGTTTGCCGTCATGGAAGGTGACGCCGCGCTTCAGCTTCCACGTCACCGAGGTGCCGTCGGCCGAGAGGCCGCCATTCTGGATCGTCGGAATTTCCGCCGCCAGAACTGGAATCAGGTTGCCCTCGGCGTCCCAATTCGCCAGCGGCTCGTAAAAGATCCGGGACGCGTCGGTGTCTTTCGTGCCCGTGCCGAAATGCGGGTTCAGCAAGGTCGGGGCCTGCCACCAAAGCACCTTCAGCAGGCCGCCGCCGCCGCGCGCGCCCTGCGCCGCCGCAGGTTGGGTGGAGGCGATCGAGACGCCGCCGAGGCTGAGGATCTGCGTCGCCATCGGCGCGGTCAGCCCGGCGGCCGCCATCCGTTGGATGAAGCCGCGTCGCGAGAGACGACCAGACTTCACTCGGTTGATGAGGCCCTTCAATTCACGTGGTTCCATCTCGCGCTCCCAGAGCTGGTTTTGGATGATGCAAGTTACGCATGTCTGCCATGCGCAATGCTCATCAAAACAGACACCTGTCGGCGTAGATTGTCAAAGTCATCGTGAGACGGCGCGGCCGAACGGCTTTGGACCGAGCGCCTTGGCGCGCGCCTGCCGCCTGAGGCGAGCTTAGAAGCTGGCGCTCCGGTTGCAGTTGAGGTCGCGCAGCAGACCGTCCTTCAGGCCATAGACCCATCCATGAATCTCCAGCTGCTGGCCGCGCGCCCAGGCGTCGCGGACGATCGGCGTGTCCGCCACCTGCCGCACTTGGGCGGCGACGTTCAGTTCGCAAAGATGGTTCAGCCGGTCCTCATGGTCCGGGATCTCGGACAGCTCCGCTTCTTTCAACTCAGCCAGATCGCGGATCGGATGCAGCCAATAATCGATCAGGCCGTGCCTTTTGTCCTCCAGCGCGGCGCGGACGCCGCCGCAGCCGTGGTGGCCGCAGACGATGACGTGGGAGACCTTGAGCACGTCCACCGCGAACTGCAGCACCGACAGGCAGTTCAAATCGCCGGGATTGACCAGATTGCCGACATTGCGATGGACGAACACCTCGCCCGGCTCCAGCCCCATAATGGTGTTGGCGGGGACGCGGGAGTCAGAACAGCCGATCCAAAGGAATTTCGGCGATTGCAGATTGGCCAAACGATTGAAATAGTCGGGATCGCGCCGCACGCAGTCCGTCGCCCATGCTATGTTGGCTTGGAACAGCTCCTGCATTCGGGGACTCCAGGGTAGGCGACGCGCGGCGTTGCGACTGTTTCGCACGGCCTTTGCAGGGAAGGGAAGTCATTCATGGAGATTCACGCCGAGCCATTGACCGCGGAGGCCTTCGCGCCCTTCGGCGACGTGCTGGACAAGCCAACCAACCCCGGCCGCGCCTATTTTGAGAAGAGCTTGGGAAATCTGCGGCCGAGCGCCTGGCCGAGCATCTCGATGTCAATGAAGCTGCCCGCCCCTTCGACGCCGATCGTCGCGACCGATCTTGAGCGTCACGAATTCTCCTCCCAGACCTTCGTGCCGCTGGAGGCCGGGCGCTATCTGATCGTGGTCGCCCCGCACGCCGCCGGCGGCGGACCGGACATGACCGGCGTCAAAGCCTTCATCGCCACGGCGGAGCAGGGTATCACCTACCGTCCGAACACTTGGCACCATGGCCTGACCGTGCTGGACAAGCCCGCGCGCATGGCCGTCTTCATGTGGCGCGACGGCGGCCACGGCGACGAGGAGTTCGTCTCCATCTCGCCGCTGACGATCAAGATCCCGGACTAAACTGGAAGCAGCGGTTCATGCGGCTCCGGCGGCAAGATCACTTGGATCGGGTCGCCGGCTCGGATCTTGCCGCCGCTCACGACGATCCCCATCACCCCGGCCTTGCGGACTAGATTGCCTTCCGCGTCGCGATCCAGCGTCGCGGCCATCAACCCCTTCTGAACGCCGTCTAGCTGGGCGCAAGGATTGCGCAGGCCCGTGATCCGCACCTCCGCCGCTTCGCCCAAGCGCAGCAGGCTTCCTTTCGCCAGCCCAAGCAGATCGATCCCGCGGGTGACGATGTTCTCGCCGACGCGACCGAACGCGAGATCGAAACCTTGCGCGCGCAGCGCGTCGAACAACTCGGCGTGGATCAGATGGACCTGCCTGAGGTTGGGTTGCGTCGGATCCCGCGCCACGCGGGATCGATGCTTGACGGTCTCGCCCTGATGCGCGTCGCCCACGACCCCAAGTCCCGCCAAAAGCTCGATCTCCTCCTCGACGGCTTTGGCCATGCTGTGCGTCGGGCTTCGGCAGACGGCCGTCACCACGCCCCCCGTCACCGCGTCCCCCGTCACGGCGTCCGCTCCAGTTGGATCGCTCGGCTATGCTTGTCACGCTCCACGCAGAGCTCCGTGTAGAGGGGGTGGGTTCTGCGTTCTTCCGCCAACGCGGCCAGGAAGCCTTGGCGTTGCGCCGGCATGACCGCTCCGTCCGGATTGATCGCCGTCGTAGGGTAGCGGACGCCGACAGCGAACGCGTCGAGGCTCTTCAAATGGAAGCCGTAGTTCAGAATCAGGTTCCTGATGGAGTCGAGCAGGCTTCTCCCGTTCAGCGCGGGCGTGTGGCGGTGACCGGCGACCAGCTTGACCATGAAGCATTCGAGCGCGCCGTTCCCAGGTCGGATGTCTTGGCTCGGCAAGATGTCAAGAAGGGCTTCGGCCAGGGCTGAATCGGGCGGGCCATAAATCAAGGGAGGCAGGAGTTTGACCGCCGCGTGGCTCAGATAGACCGGCGGTTTGTAGAACATGTGCGCGACCAAGCCGTCGGGCTCGCGGAAGATCACCCTTTGCGGAAGGCCGGCGGCTCGATCGTCGTCGGAGCGAAAGACGTGATCGGTCGGCCGGGGCGCGAGGCGCGGGATCGAGAGATCCACAAGCGCCTGCTTCTCGATCGTCAGTCCAGCGTCCGGTCTTGCGCGATAGGGCTCCAGAGCCGCCCGCATCGCGTCGACATCGGCGTCCAAGCCGTCGGCGGTCACGGCGCGGGGTTCGTTGGTCGCGGCGGCGGCGACATAAGCGAAGAAGCCGTCGGCGTAGATCGCGTCCGGGGCCAGAAACAGCAGGTCGGCGCCATCGCGCCGGGCCCGCTGCGTCGTGAAGGCGGACGCGAAGCCAAGCATTTGGCCGGAGAAGGCGTTCCAATGCGGCCGATGCCGCGCCAACTCCATCGGGAACAGATGAACGCGAATTCTGCAATGCGCGGCCAACCCCTGCAGGCTTGGCGTCTCGAGGACCGTCTCCAGGTCTTCGGCCATCGTCACGATGTCCAGGACGAGGTCATGCGTCGCGCAGAGCGACGGCAAATTGCCTGGCGAGAGGAGAGAGGGCAGCGAGAATTGACCCATCAGCGCGAGGTTCGTCGCGCCCCAACACGCCAGGGAGGCGTAGACGCGGCGGCGGCCGACAGGCTCGCGGCCGAACTCGCGCGCCGGGGGGCGATCAAGATCGTCGGCCATCCCCCGGAGATGCGCGACGATCGCGTATTCAGGCTTATGCGGAATCAGTTTCTCGAGCAGCGCGAAG
>JBMLRS010000601.1:0-3867 GCA_049240905.1 Elsteraceae bacterium | reverse complement strand
CATAGACCTCAGCCGTCTGGTCGCTTTCGGTTCCTGGATAGGCGGCGCCCGCGACCGCAACCCCAAAGTCGTGGCCAAACTCACTTTGCTGGCCGGCCGAGAGCAAGGCCGCGAGATCCTGCTTGAGTATCTGCGTCGGATCGAGGTTCTGATCGAGCGGTTGAGCCAGTCCAGCGGCTACATGACCTTGTCCGAAGACTTCGCCCGCAGCCTGGCGGCGGACGAGGCCGAACTGGCCGCCATCGTGTTCGCCGATCGGCCCACCTATTTCTCGCAGGAGCCCTACCGGCGGAAACTTGCCTTCATCCGCCAGCGGCTGCGCGCGCGGCTGGATTGGCTGGACGCGCGCAAGCGCGGCGAGGACGCGACGCTCGGCGGCGGCGCCTATCCCGATCCCGACGCCTTCATCCTCGACCTGCGCGCCCTGCATCAGGCGCTTCGCCTGGACGGCGGCGAACGGCTGGCCGACGGCGCGGTGAAGGACCTGATCCTGCTCGCCCAGACCTTCGGCTTCCATCTGGCGCGTTTGGATCTCAGGCAGGAAGCCGGACGGCATGAGCAGGCGGTCGCCGAGATCCTGGCCGGCGCGCCGGGATTGCCGGACTATCGGGGCATGGACGAGCCGACGCGGCTCGCGCTGCTGCTTGGCCTGATCCAACTGCCGGGGCCGGTGCTGCTGATGGGCGCCGCCCTCTCGCCCGAGACAATGGAGACGCTGGAGAGCCTGCGCGCGGCCTTCACCCTGCAGGAGGAATTGGGGCGCAGCGCGGTTGAAACCTACGTGATCTCGATGGCGAACCGCGCCAGCGCCGTGGCGGAGGTCACCTTCCTCGCCCGGCTCACCGGCCTCATCGCGCCGCGGGGCGACGGTTTCGAAGCGCGGCTGCGCGTCGCCCCGCTGTTCGAGACCGCGGCGGATCTCGCCGCCGCGCCCGCGATCATGGCCGCGCTGCTCGACCAACCGGTTTACCGCAAGCTGCTGGCGGCGGCGGGCGGCGCGCAGGAGATCATGCTCGGCTATTCGGACTCCTGCAAAGACGCCGGCATCCTGGGTTCGGCCTGGGCGCTGCATCGCGCGCAGGTCGATCTCGCGGGTCTGTTCGCCAAGCGCAAGACGCCGTTCCTGCTGTTTCATGGCCGCGGCGGCAGCCATGCGCGCGGCGGCGGCCCGACCCATGACGCGATCCTCTCCGGCCCGCCCGCCGCGATCAACGGGCGGATCAAATACACCGAGCAAGGCGAAGTCCTGTCGTTCAAATACTCAAACCGATCGACCGCGGTGTATGAGCTGACGGTCGCGCTCTCGGGCTTGATGAAGGCGAACCTCACGCCCGGCCGCAAGAAAACCGATCCGCCCGGCTTCGCCAAAGCCTTCTCCGCGATCGCCGAGAAGGGCGAGGCGGCCTACCGCTCTCTGGTCAACCACGAGCCGGGATTTCTCGACTATTTCTATGAAGCGACGCCGGTCCTGGAGTTGGGCGCGCTCAACATCGGCTCGCGCCCGTCCCATCGCCCGCAGGGCGGGCGCAGCCTGAAGGCGATCCGCGCGATCCCCTGGGTGTTCGGCTGGTCGCAGGCGCGATTGACCTTGCCGGCCTGGTTCGGCGTCGGAACCGCGATCGAGGCGTTCGCGGCTGAAGCGCCGGGCAACGCCGCGCTGTTGGCGAAGCTGCGGCGAACCTCCGCCACCTTCCGCCATCAGTTGGAGAACATCGAGATGGCGCTGGCGAAGGCGGACCTGCCGATCGCCCGGCTCTATGTCGATCTGGCGCAGGATCGCGAGGCGGCGTCCCGGATCTGGGCGCGGATCGAGGCGGAGTTCGCCTTGACCGAAAGCTGGTTGAAGCGCCTCGCCGGGTCGGACCGTCTATTGGGCGACAATCCCAACCTGTCTTTGTCCTTGGCCCGACGCGCGCCTTACATCGACGCGGTCAACGCCCTGCAGGCGCGCCTGATCGGCCGCGGCCGCAGCGCGGCGGGCGACGCTTGGCGCGGCCCGATCCTGCTGTCGGTCAACGCCATCGCGGCCGGGATGCGCAACACCGGATGACCGACCCCGCCCGCTCGGCCGTGATGCGCGCCGTGCGCTCCAAGAACACGAAACCGGAGATGATCCTGCGCCGCCTGCTCCATGCGCGGGGCTATCGCTATCGCCTGCATCGCAAGGATCTGCCCGGTTCGCCCGACCTCGCGTTTCCGGGACGGCGCAAGGCGATCTTCGTGCATGGCTGCTTCTGGCACGGCCATGACTGCAGGCGCGGCGCGCGCCAACCGAAGGAGAACGCGGCGTACTGGCGCGCGAAGATCGACCGCAACCGAGCGCGCGATCGGCAGGCGCAGGAAGCGCTGCGCGCCCAGGGCTGGGAGTGCCTCATCGTCTGGGAATGCGCGATCAATCCGGCGGGAACGCCAGCCTTGAGCGCCTTGCTGGACGGATTCCTCAGCGAGGTCGCCGCCCCCTCGCGAACGCTCGACTGATCGGATCCGCGAAGGCGACCAACGCCGCCGCGAAGACGACGGTGAGCGAACCCAGCAAGCTCATCGGCGTCGGGATCAGCGTGAAGATCAAGAAATCGAACAGCACCGCCCAGAGCATCGCGGTGTATTCGAACGGCGCCAGCGTGGAGACCGGCGCTCGGGCCACGGCCTCGGTCATCGCGATATGGGCCAATCCGCCGATCGCGCCCGCGCCGATCAGCCATGTCATGCCCAGGATCGAGACGTCGGACCAGCCGAACGGCCAGGTCGCCAGCCCCAGAAGGCAGCAGACCACCGCGAAGTAGAAGGCGATGGTCGCCGGCAGCTCGGTCATGGTCAGCGTCTTGACCTGGATGCGCGCGAAGACCGTGGTCGCCGCGTTCGCCAAGCCCGCCGCCACGCCGATGATCGCCAGGGTGTCCCAGCTCGGCCCCTCGAAGGCCGGGTAGAGCATCAGGATGATCCCGCCGAAGCCGCTCAGCGCGCCGATCGCCACGATCCAGCCCGGCCGCTCCCGCAGCGCGATCATCGCGATCGGCACGGAGATCAGCGGCGCGAAGAATCCCAGCGCGGTCGCGAGCGCCAGCGGCAGGCAGGCCAGGGACAGGAAGGAGAAGCCCATGGAGATTCCGCCAAACAGGCTGCGCTTGAAATGCCCCATCGGCCGCCGGGTGCGCAGACCGTGGGGCAGCTGACCGCGCAGCGCCATGTAGGCGAGGATCGGCGGCAGCGCCCAGAGGCTGCGGTGGAACATGATCTGCCCGACCGGGGCTTCCGCCGAAGCCAGCCGGACGCACAGATTCATCATCGAAAACAGGAATGTCGCGGCCAGCCGAAGCAGGATTCCGGCCATCAAGCCTTGTTGGCTGGAGACTGTGGACAAGGCGGAAAGCGACTTTCTGACGAAGACGCCGGAGGCGTCGCGACGACTAACGAGCGCTAGTCCCGGCCATCGTACAGCCGCCGCCAGACCCGTTCCATCCCTTCCCCTTGCTGCGCGAACGTCTCGGCCTGAAAACTCACGCCATCGAGGCCCGCCATCGGGCGCCCCTCGCGCGCGGGGATGGTGGAGGCCTGGATGACGAACGCCTCGCCCTCGCGCCGGGCGTAGCTGAATTCGCAGTCGAACAGCGATTTGGGATCGGCGCCGGCCGCCAGCATCTCCTGCAGGGTCTGGTCCCCAGCCAAGGGCTTGGGGCGATCGATGGCGAGATAGAGATGTTCGCCCGCGACAACCAACCGGCCGGCGCGCGGTCCCTCCAGCGCGTAAGCCGCGCGCAGTCCGTCGGAGCCCGGCTGACGCCGCCAGGCCTCGACATAGGCGCCGCTGGGCGCCCGCTCGGTCATCACGTCGCCGTCAAGCGAAAGCAGTCCCGGTTCGGGAAAATG
>JBMLRS010000600.1:0-4488 GCA_049240905.1 Elsteraceae bacterium | reverse complement strand
CGGCTCCTACATCGCCTCCGACACGATCTGGCGGTCGGTCAAAATGGCGCGCGCCGCGGGAAAGAAGGTGGTGGCCAGCATGGGCGGCGTCGCGGCGTCGGGCGGCTATTTCGTGGCCATGGCGGCGGATCAGATCGTCGCCGAACCCGCGACGATCACCGGGTCGATCGGCGTGGTCGGCGGCAAGTTCGTCGTCTCGCCGCTCCTTGAGAAACTGGGCGTCCATGTCGACAACATCGAAACCGCGCCGAACGCCGGCTTCTACAGCCCCACCCGGAGCTTCACGCCCGATCAGCGCGCGCGGTTCGACGAGATGCTGGATCGGATCTACGCCGACTTCACGTCACGGGTCGCGCTGGACCGCAAGATAAACCCGGCCAAGATGGACAGCCTTGCGCGCGGACGCGTGTGGACCGGGGCGCAAGCGGTCGAATTGGGGCTGGTGGACAGCCTCGGCGGATTGGAGGAAGCCGTCGCAGCCCTGCGCAAGCTCGCTGAACTGCCCGACGCGGATGAGTTCCCTGTGGTGGCCTATCCGCCGCCGGAGGCGCCCTGGAAGCGTCTGGCGCGCGGCCTGCAGCGGATGGAGGAATTCGGCGTCTTGCTGGACGACGCGATCAGCCTGCTTGGCCCATCCCTCGCCTGGATGCGTCGCGCCACCGCGAACCTGTCGCACGGGAGCGTCTCGCTCGATTTCCAAGCGCCGTAGCGACGGGCCCCCAGGCGCGTCCCCGGCGCTATAACTCTCTCGGGGGCGAGGAGATCAAACCCGTAGAGGCAAAAAAAAAGGCCCGCCCCATCGGGAGGCGGGCCTTTCTTGATCCTGCGCGGCTCAGCCGCCGTAACCACCCAAATCCATCTGGTACCCACGCGACCCAACGGAGCCGGCGGCCTCCTGCACGTCGAAGGGGGCGGACATCACCGGCATCTCCGGCTGATTCTGTTGCGGCGCAGCGTAGACGAAGCCCCGGATCGGATAGACCTTGTTGCCCATCACGTTGCTGGCGGTGTGCCAAACCCGAACCTGGCTCCAATCGCCGCGGGCCGACACGTCGATGACGCGCACGCCTTTGGCGATGCGGCCGCGGGCGTTGCCCCAATTGGCGTGGTCGATGATCATTTCGCGGTCGCCGACGACCTCGCGCACGACGGCGACATGGCCGCGCTGCATGCCGCCGGTGCGGCCGAACACCATCACCGCGTCAGGCTTCGGCTCGGAGCCGCGCTGGAACGCGCCGGCCGCGCTGTCCCACCATTTCCAAGCATCTCCAGACAGTTGGATGGAGGAGACCATGCGCACATACTGCACGCAATTATAGCTCGGCGTGGTTGGGCGGCGGTTCGCCTGAGCGGTTTTGACCGCTGGCCGATTCTGCTGCTGAGCTGCGGCATGGGGCTTGTTAGCCCCCTGAGGGGTCGCCGTTGATCCCGAGGCCGAGGCGGGCCCCCAGGCGAATAGCGCGACGGTCGCCGCGACTAACGCGAACCCCTTCACGCAACACCGTGACGGGTTTGATGGTTCCGGTTCGCTGTCGTCATAAGGCGGAGCCCCTCTGTTTTCTTAGTGACCGTTGTCACGGCCTTAGAGACCCAAGCCGGGCTTGCCAACCCAAAACTTCCGCACCGCAACAAATTACATAGATGAAAGAAACCGATTCTGTGTCTTTTTCGCCACATTTGCGGCGGCGCGCCCTCAATGAACCGACGGTCCTACAAGACCTCGTCGGCGAACAGCGATCTGATGATCCGCATGCCAGCGCTAGCGGGCGCTCGGATTATTTCTGCTAAATCTGGGGCGCGCGCCGATCACTCCGCGGCGGCCTCGAAGACCATCTCCACCGGCGAAATCACGCCGCGCTTCAGGTTTTCCCGCAGGTTCCGCCCGCGCTCCGGCGTCACCAGCACTGGCGGCGGGGTCAAGGTCGGGTCAGCCTCGGCGATGGCGGCGAAGACCTGCCGGGCGAACTCCCCTCGGTCGCGCTTCGACTTCAGGCGAAAGCCGGCTCGCGCCGCCGCGTCGCGATAGGCCTCCGGCGGGGCCAGAAAGCTGCAGGCGGGGTCGGACGCCCAGGGGACCGGGAAGCGGAGTTCGCCCTCACCGGCGCGCATCACGTCGTAAACCGCGAAGAACCCGCCCGGCTTGAGGACGCGCCGCGCCTCGGCGAACAGCGCCGCCTTGTCCTCGATGTTCATCCCGACATGCAGCATGTAGGCGCCGTCGAAGCTCCCGGCGTCAAACGGCATGTCCAGCGCGCTGGCTTGCCGGTAGCGCGCTTTGTCGCCCAGCCCCACCCGCGCGGCCAGAGCCGCCGCCACGGTCACGAAATCGGCCGTCAGATCGATCCCCGTCACGTCGCAGCCCTGCGCCGCGGCGAAATAGCGCGCCGGGCCGCCCACGCCGCAGCCGACGTCCAGCAGCCGCATCCCTGGCCGAACTGGCGCGTGCGCCGCGAATTCGACTGTCGCCCGCCGACCGCCGACATGGAATTCGTCGACCAGCGACAGATCCTCGTGGGTCAATCGCTCGACGTCCTTGCCCACCGCCGCCAGCGCGTCCAGCAGCCGACGCTCCAGCGAGGCGTCGGCGTAATGGCTCTCGACGGCGGCCTCCTGCGTGCGGCTCATGCGGCTGCCTTTGGGTCGGACTTGGAACGGGTCGCGATCCATAATCCGATCGCCACCAGTAAAATTCCAAGGATTATGCCAAGGGTCAAGCGCTCACCCAGAAGCAGCAGCCCCAGCAGCGCCGCCGTCGCCGGGCTGAGCGACAGAAACACCGTCACCCGCGTCGCGGAGATATGCTTCAACGCCCAAAGCCAAAGCAAATAGCCGAAGGCGCTTGAGCAGCCGGCGAACAGCACCGCGCCCCAGCCATAGCCGTCGATCCGGATCGGGCTGGTGAAGAGTCCCTCCCAGGCCGCCATCCCCGCCAGCGCGACGACCGAACTGGCGATGGCCAACAGCGCGAAGGAGAGCGTCGGATAGCGCCCGAGGTAAGGCTTGGACAGCACCGTGCACAGCGCGCCGCAAAAGGCCGAGGCCAGCACCGCCGCCGCGCCCAACGCCTCGCCTGCCCCCGTTCCTTTAGCCGCCTCCGCCAGCAGGCCCTCGCCCAGGGTGACCGCCACCCCCAGAAAGGACAAAAGCACCCCGATGGTCTTGCCCGGCGTCAGGCGCTCCTGCCCGATCGCCGCGCCCAGCGCCATCGTCATCAACGGGAAGGTGGAGAAGAGTAGCGCCGCGCGTCCAGCCGCCATCCGCTCCAGCCCGAAATTCAACAGGACGATCAGCAGGCCGAACTGCGCCACGCCCAAAAGCATCAGCGGGATCAGGTCGCGCCGCGCGAAGCGGGGAATCCCGCCGGACAGCACAAAAGGCGCGATGCAGATCATCGCGACGCCATAACGCAGAAACCCCAGAGATCCGGGAGCCAGATCGCCGGAGACATAGCGCGTCGCCACCATCGCCGCCCCGGTCTGGATTCCGGTCGCCAGCGCCGCCAGCAACGCCAGGCGCTCGTTCGCGGCGCTCACAGCGCCCTGTCCCAGTTCTCCGCAACCATCTGCTTGCCGAACGCGTTGGAGGGCTCCTCCGAGCGCAAGACGAAGCCCAGCGCCTCATAGAGTCGCCGCGCCGGGGTCAGCACGTTGAAGGTCCACAGGGTCATTTCCCGATAGCCCGCCTCACGCGCGAAGCGGATGCATTCCTCCACGAGCCGCCGCCCGAGCCCCAGCCCGCGCGCGCTGGGCTCGACATACACCATGCGCAGCTTGGCCACCGTCTCGCTCTCCGCCGCCACGAAGGCGCTGCCGATCACCGCGCCCGCCCGCTCCGCGATCCAGCCGCATTCGCGTTTGGGATCGAAGTTCCGCACGAAGCGCGCGCCGATCTCCGCGACCATCGCCTCGAAGGTCGCGTCCCAGCCATATTCCTCGGCGTAGAGCGCGCCATGGCGCGAGGCGACCCAGCCAATGTCGCCGATGCGATGCGGCCGCAGCAGATAGGACGGCGCGGCCCCGCCCAGCAGGCGCTGCACCGTCGCCATCGCCGCCACCAGATCCGCTCGCTCGCCCGGCGACAAAGGCGCCAGAAGCCCGCCCACTTCGCGCCTGGAAGCGGAATCCAGGGGCGCGAAAGCCGCCCGCCCCGCATCGGTGAGGGTGAGGCGCGATTGCCGCCCATCCGCGTCGCAGGGCGCGCGCTCCAGAAAGCCCCGCCCCTCGAATTTCTTCAGAATGCGGCTGAGATAGCCCGGATCCAGCCCCAGATCGCGCGTCAGATCGCTCGCCGTCAGCCCGTCGCGCTGCGCCAGCTCATAGAGCGCGCGCCCTTCCGCCAGCGAGAACTCGGTCTTAAGCAAGCCTTCCTCCAGCAACCCAAGCTGCCGGGTGTAGAAGCGGCTGAACGCCCGCACCGCCGCAACCTGCGCGTCCAAACTCCGCTCCCCCATCGCTTCCTCCTGCTGTCGACAGAGTCAGTCAATCGGTT
>JBMLRS010000599.1:0-11251 GCA_049240905.1 Elsteraceae bacterium | reverse complement strand
GCCCTACACGGTCTGCCAGAACGGCAGCTCGTCGGCGTAGCTGTCGGAATCATAGAGGAAACCGCCTTCCTCGACCACGAGGCGGCGGGTGTTCACGCTCGGTCCATAGCGGCAGTACCAGCCGAGCGGCCGCTCCCCGACGGTCTTCCGCAGGGAGGCGACGGCCTTGGCGATATGCTCGCGTTCCTCCGCTTCGGTCAGGTCGAAATGCTTGATCCAGCGCCAGCCATGACAGCAGACGTCGAAGCCGGACTCGGCGATCGCCTTGGCGGCGAGTTCGTTGCGCTCCAGCGCCAGGGCGCAGCCGAAGATGGTCATCGGCAATTGGCGTTCCTGGAACAGCTTCATCAACCGCCAGAACCCGACCCGGCTGCCATATTCGAACATGCCTTCAGCCGCCAGATCGCGGCCTTTCAGGCCCTGGCTGTAGGTGTGCGCCTCGGTCAGGCCGGTCTCGGTGTAACCCTCCCCGTCCTGGATCGAGGGCTCCGAGCCTTCCTCGTAATTCATCACGAAATTCACGGCGATCCGCGCGCCGTTCGGCCATTTCGGATCGGGCGGAGTCGGGCCGTAGCCGACGAAATCGCGTTTTGGCTGCCAGGTCATGGTTTCCTCCTAGAGCGAGATCGGCTTACCTTGAAGCCGATCTCGCTCGTAACTCGATGAAATTTAGCGCGTTTTCAGCTTTTCGCGCATCAGACTAAGTTGAAAACGCGCTAATCCCTCATGCGTTTGGTGAGGCCGACCAGCCGCTCCATCAGCAGCATCAGCGCCAGCACGGTCACGGTCATCGCGCCGGAGACCGCGGCGATGCGCACGTCCAGCGTGCTCTCCATCATGCCCCACAGGCGGATCGGCAGCATGTCCGTGCGCGGGCCGGACAGGAAAAGCGAGATCGGCACATTGTCCATCGAGGCCATGAAGGCCAGGAAGGCGCCGGCGGTCATCCCTGGCGCGAGGATCGGCAGGGTGATGCGGCGGAAGGTGTAGAACGAGCGGGCGCCGAGGCTGGCGGAGCTTTCCAGCAAGGCCGGATCGAGCTGCGACAGGCTGGCCGAGGTGGTCCTCAGCACGAAGGGCACGATCACGATCGCGTGGCCGACGATGATCAGCCACAGCGACGGGCGCAGGCCGATGAAGGTGAAATACATCAGGGCGGCCAGACCGAAGGCGATGCCGGGCAGGATCATCGGCGACATGAAGAAGAAGTCCAACCCGCGCGCCCAGGACGCGTTGCGCCGGGCGATCGCCATCGCCGCCATCGCGCCGAACAGGGTGGCGAAGCCGGTCGCCCAGGCCGCGACCTCCAGGCTGTTGGAGACAGCGCGGTGGATCTGGCGCGATCGGCGCTCGTCAAACAGCTGCTCGTACCACTGGAAGGACAGCCCCGGCGGCGGGAACTTCATCGAGCGGCCCTCGGTCAGCGACGTGAGCAGCACGATCAGCACCGGGCCGATCAGGATGATCAGCGCGACCGTCGCCAGCGCGCCGATGACGAAGCCGTAGGACAGATCGCTGACATCCGCGCGTCTAGACATGCAGGCCTCGCATGAAGCGGCGTCCGATGATCGACAGCGCGGCGACGCCGGCGGTCACCGACACCAGCAAGGTGAAGGCGGCGACCGAGGCCAGCGGCCAGTTATAGACCACCAGCGACTGCTGCCAGATCAACAAAGGCAGATAGACCAACCGATTGCCGCCGATGATCGATTGCGAGATGAAGGCGGTGGTGGAGCTGGCGAACACCATCAGGCAGCCGGCGATCAATCCCGGCAGGCTCAGCGGCAGGATCACCTTGAACAGGGTGCGCCAGCGCGAGGCCCCCAGCGCCAGCGAGGCGTCGCGAAGTTGCGGGTCGATCCGGCTCATCACGCTGATCAGCGGCAGCAGCATCAGCGGCATCTCGATCTGGGTCAGGGAGATCACCAAACCCAGCTCGGTCTGCAGCAGGCGCAGGGGCGTGGCGGTGAGGCCCAGCCACATCAGCGTCTGGTTCACCACGCCTTCGCGGCCGAGGATCACGATCCAGGCGAAGGTCCGCACCACGACGGACAGCAAAAGCGGCATCACGATGATGAACAGCAGCACGCGCTGAACGGTCGGGCTCGCGCCCATATAGACCAGCGCCAGCGGATAGCCGATCACGATGGTCGCGACCACCGTGTAGAAGCCCAGCTTCAGCGTGTCGAAGGTGACCTTCCAATAGAACGGGTCGCCAAGGAACTTCGCCCACATGGCGAAGCCCAGCACCGTGATCTTGTCGTCGTCATAGAGGCTGACGAACGCCAGAATCAGCAGCGGCGCGGTGAAGAAGGTCAGAAACGCCAGCGAGAGCGGCAGCGCCAGCTGCCACTCCGCTGGTTTCAGCCAAGAACGGAAGCCCCCGCCGAGGGGGGCTTCTGCCAGACTCACTTTGTAACCCTCACTTCGCGACTTCCTTGTTGAAGCGCTCGATCCAGCTGGCGCGCAGCGGATTGATCTTCGACCAGTCATGGGTGACGAACTTCGACATGTCCGCCAGCGACTTCATCGGCAACTCCGGGCCCAGCGGCACGTCCGTGTTCACGGGGATGAAATTGTAGGGCGGCTTAGACAGCGCGGCCTGAACCCCGGCGCTGACCACGATGTCGATGTATTTGTAGGCGTTCGCCACTTCCGTCGCGCCCTTGGCCAGATGCAGGGTGGTGACGAAGGTGATCGCGCCCGACTCCGGGGCCATGAACTCGATGTCCACGCCGCGGCCCTTCAGGGTCGAGACGGTCTGGGTGTTGGTGTACATCAGATCGCACTGGCCCTGCTGGAACAGGCCGGGCATCGCCGCCGGGGCCGCGATCGCCGCGACCTTGGGCAGCACCTTGCGGATCTCCGTGAAGAACGGCTCCACATTGGTCTCCGACCCGCCGAACTGCTTGGCGATCTCGATGATGGAGACCGTGCCGAAGGTGGTCTGGAAGCCGGTCAGGCCCAGGCGGGAGACGTAGGGCTCCTTGAACAGGTCCTGCCAGCTCTTGGGCGGCGTCGCGAATTTCTTCGGGTTGTAGGCGATGCCGACCGCCTGGGCGTTGGCGGTCACGCCCCATTCGTCGGCGTAACCCTTGGGCAGCTTCGACAGGTTGGTCAGCTTGGAGGCGTCGAACTTCTCGAACAACCCGTCGGCGATCGCGGTCGCGCGCGGACCCGGATCCAGCACGAACACGTCGAACGGCGGCGCCCCGCGCGAAGCCTTCACCTTGGCGATCTGATCGACCGCGAACAGCGACTGCATGTCCAGATCGACATTCGCGGATTTCTTCAAGGCTGGAACCACGAGATCGCGGAAGGCTTCCTCCCAGGCGCCGGGATAGATCGCGGCGGTGACGCCGCCCTTGGCCAGGGCCGGGCGTCCCAGCAGGCTGGCGCCGCCCAGCGCGGCCGCGCCGGCCAGCAGATGTCGACGGGTCAATCCGATCATTTCCGTGGTCTCCTTCGTTTCTTGTCGTGGCTAGAGGGTCAGGGGGCTTTGAACAGAACCGGACGGGCGTCGGCGCTCAGCGCGCACCACATCTCCGGGCTTGGCTTGGGGGCCGAGACGCGGCGCAGCTCGGTGATCTTCAGCGCGGTCCCGTCGCGCGCGCGGACGTCATGCACGTCGGCCCCGGCGATCGGCAGGCTGAGGCCGACCGTCACCGGCCAGGCGCCGGCGGTCTGATCGCGCAGCAGGGCCAGTTGCTCCGGGCGGACCGACAGAAGCGCGGAATCCCCGGGCTGGAGCGCGTCCACCGCCGTCGCGGTCAGGCTGGCGCCGGCGGCCAGTTCGATCTGCGCTTCGCCGCCGCTGACCGCGAGGATCCGGCCGGGCAGCAGGTTGGTGGTGCCGATGAACCCGTTGACGAACAGGCTGGCCGGGCGGTCATAGACCGTGGCGGGCGCGTCCAGCTGCTCCACCTTGCCGGCGTTCATCACCGCGATCCGATCGGCGATGCTCATCGCTTCGTCCTGATCGTGGGTGACCATGATCGCGGTCAGGCCCAGCTGCCGTTGCAGCCGCTTCACTTCGATCTGCATGTCCAGCCGGAGGTTCTTGTCCAGCGCGCCGAACGGTTCGTCCAGCAGCAGGATCGAAGGCTCGACCACCAGGGCCCGGGCCAGCGCCACGCGCTGCTGCTGCCCGCCGGACAATTGCTTGGGATAGCGCTGCCCCAGCGGGCCAAGCTGCACGACGTCCAGCATGCGCTGCACGGTCTTGGCGACATGCTCCTTGCCGGCGCCGCGCGCGCGCAGGCCGTAGGCGACGTTCTCCGCCACGGTCATATGCGGGAACAGCGCGTAGCTCTGGAACACGATGCCGATGTTGCGGCGGTTGGGCGGCTTGTCGTCGATGCTGGCGCCGTCGATCAGCACCTGACCGCGGGTCTGGCGCACGAAGCCCGCGACGATGCGCAGCAAGGTGGTCTTGCCGCAGCCGCTGGGGCCCAGCAGCGCCACGATCTCGCCCGGCGCGATCGAAAGCGTCACGTCGTCCACCGCCGTGAAGCCGCCATAGCGATGGGTCACAGCGTCCAGATCCAATGCGTGGCCGGCCGCGGTTTGCGGTCTGTCGAGCGTGGCTAGCATGAACCGGCGCGCATGAAACTCTCCTTCGAGGCCGCGACAGTTCAGCAATCTCCATGCCATGTTCGTTCAAATCCGCCGCCGTCCGATGTGGTTCCGCAGGGGGATCTCCGCATTTCCCTCATTGCGGGCTGCGCCCGAACCGCGCCATCTTGCGCCGGCTTCGCCGACACGCCGAAAGGACCGCTTCATGGACGTCTCCCCCTATTTCGCGCCTGATTACACAGGCGCGCGCGATCGTTTTCTGACTGCGGCCAAGGCCGCGGGCGCCGCGATCGACTCGTTCCAGAACCCATTGCGCGGACCGAAGGGGGAGAAGCTGTTCACCGACGTCGCCTGGTTGGGGCCGCGCGACGCCAGGAAGGTGTTCGCCACCACCTCCGCCACCCATGGCGGAGAAGGCTTCTGCGGCTCGATGTGTCAGTCCGCCTGGTTCGCGGAGGGGATCGCGGCCAAGACGGTGACGGAAGGAGTCGCCGTCATGGCGATCCACGCGATCAATCCGCATGGCTTCGCCTGGGTCCGCCGGGTGACGGAGGACAATGTCGACCTCAACCGCAATTTCGTGGATTTCTCCAAGCCTTTGCCGGTGAACGAAGGCTACGCCGCGCTGCATGACGCGATCTGCCCAACCGAGTGGACCGACGCCTCGCGCAAGAAAACCGGCGAGAGGCTCGAGGCGTTCCGGGCGGAGCGGGGGGATTTAGCCTATCAGATCGCGCTGTCCGGCGGGCAGTACGAGCATGCCGACGGCATCTTCTTCGGCGGCCATGCGCCCACCTGGTCGCGCCGCACGCTCCAGGCGATCTTCGAGAAATATCTGAGCCAGGCGCAGGCGGTCGGGATGGTCGATTACCACACCGGCCTCGGTCCCTACGGCTATGGCGAGAACATCGGCGCGAACCTGCCCTCGGACAAGGATTTCGGCCTGCTGAAACAGTGGTTCGGCAATGACGTGACCTCGCCGAGCGAGGGCACCTCCAGCTCGCCGCCGCTCAACGGCACCAATGGGGAGGGCATGCGCCGCTTCCTGCCCGGCGCAACCCTGGCGATGGTCGCCCTTGAATATGGCACGGAGCCGAAGGACCGCGTGCTGGACTCCCTGCGCGCCGACGCCTGGCTGCACAATCACGGCGATCTGTCCGCCGATTACGCCAAGAAGATCAAGGCGGAGATCATGCAGTGCTTCGGGCCGGACGATCCAGCCTGGCGCAATCCCGTCTGGACCCGCGCGGTTGAGACCTGCGGCCGCATGATCGCTGGATTGAAAGGTCTGTAGGATGAAGCTGTCCGACTATGTCTCGCCCGATTACGCCCACGCCCGCGCGCGCTTCCTGAAAAGCGCCGAGACGGCGGGGGCGGAGGTCTTCGCCCAGCAGCATCCGCTGCGCGGCCCATCCGGCGAGAAACTGTTCTGCGACACCGCCTGGATCGGGCCGCGCGACGCCGAGAAAGTGTTCGTCACCATCTCCGCCACTCATGGCGTCGAGGGGTTCTGCGGCTCCATGTGCCAGTCCGCCTGGCTGGGCGAGGGGATGGCGAAGCGCTCGACCGACGCGAACATCGCGCACCTCGCGATCCACGCGCTGAACCCCTATGGCTTCGCCTGGATCCGCCGGGTGAACGAGGACAATGTCGATCTCAACCGCAATTTCGTGGATTTCTCCAAGCCCTTGCCGGTGAACGAGAATTACCGCCTGCTGCACGCCGCGATCTGCCCCTCCGACTGGTCGGAGGCGACCGAGGCCGCCTACGAGGCGGCGATCGCCCAGTTCAAGGCGGAGAAGGGCGATCTCGCCTACCGCATGGCGGTTTCCGGCGGGCAGTATGAATTCCCTGATGGAATCTTCTTCGGCGGGCAGGCCCCGACCTGGTCGCACCGTGCGCTGCGCGCGATCTTCCAAAGTCAGTTGGCGCAGGCCAAGGCGATCGGCGTGGTCGATTTCCACTCCGGCCTCGGCCCCTTCGGCTATGGCGAGATCATCGAGGGCAACTCGCCCAAGGATCGCGACACCTGGCGCATGAAGGAATGGTTCGGCGATCAGGTGACGTTCGAAGAGGACGGCACCGCCAGCTCCGCCCCCATGGTCGGCACCAACGGAACCGGGATGCGCCGCTTCGCGCCCGACGCCGTGCTGGTGAAGGTGGCCCTTGAGTACGGCACCCACCCGCATCCGCGCATGCGCCGCGCCCTGCGCCACGACAATTGGCTGCATATGCACGGCGATCTGAACAGCGCGGAGGCCCGCGCGATCAAGGCCGAGATCCGCGAATGCTACGGCCCCGACGACGCCAAATGGCGCGATGCGGTCTGGACCCGCGCGATCGAGGTCAGCGACATGACGATCGCTGGGTTGGGGACGGTTTAGGGCGCCGCCGCGTCGGCGGCTTCGCGCTCGCTGCGGCGATCGGCGCGCGCGGCCTGGAACACCTCCAGCGCGGCGTCCGCGTTCATCCAGGCGATGGCGAGGCCGAGGATCAGGTCCGGCCAGGCCGAACGCCATAGGTAGGCGGTGATCAGGCCGACCGCGATGATCGCGAGGTTCGCCAGCGCGTCGTTGCGCGCGGACAGGAAGGCCGCCTTGGTCAGGCTGCCCTTGGCGTCCTTGTGACGGGCCAGCAGGAAGGCGCAGAAAAGATTGACCGCCAGCGCGCCGAGGCCGGCGAGCGAGAGAGACAGGGGGTCGGGCGCGGCGGCGTCGCCGAACCGCTCCCAGGCGGTCCAGAGCGTGGCGAGGCCGGGGGCCAGCAGCAAACCGGCCAAGACCATGCCGATGCGCGCGCGATTGGCCGCGGACCAGCCCAGCGCCAGCAGGATCAGAAGATTGACCGAGGCGTCTTCGAGAAAATCGATCGAGTCCGCGAACAGCGAGACCGATCCAATCATCAGCGCGACGACGAATTCGACGCCGAAATAGGCGAGATTGAGAACGGCGACGAGAATCAGCGCCGTTCGCAAGGATTGGTCGCGGGAGGAGATCGACCCTGAGGTCAAAGCCGATCTCCTCTACGAATTAAGCGACCCGGCGGCCGGCGGCCGGCTTGCCGTCGCGCCGCTGATTGCCATTGCCGGCCCCGCCGCCGCGATATCCGCCGCGGTTCTGGTGCTGGCGGGGCTTGGGCGATTCCGGCTGAACCGGGGCGCGGGGAGTGGAGGAGCCGCGCAGATAGGGATGCGTGGCGTCGACCGGCACGGCCTGACGGATGGTCTTCTCGATCGACCGCAGGAACGCGCGTTCTTCCGGATCACAGAACGAGATGGCCGAGCCCTCGGCGCCGGCGCGCGCGGTGCGGCCGATGCGGTGGACGTAGCTTTCCGGCTCGTTCGGCAGGTCGAAATTGACGATGTGGGTCACGCCGTCGATGTCGATGCCGCGCGCGGCGATGTCGGTGGCGACCAGCACGCGCACCTTGCCGGCCTTGAAGCTGGCCAAGGCCGCCTGACGGGCGCTTTGCGACTTGTTGCCGTGGATGGCGGCGGCGCTCACGCCGTCGGTCTCAAGATGCTCGGCCACGCGGTTGGCCATATGCTTCATCCGGGTGAACACGATCACCCGGTCCATCGCCGGATCCTGCATCAGATGTGTCAGCAGGGCGCGCTTGTCGGACTTGTCGACGAACATGACCTTCTGGGCGATGCGGTCGACGGTGGAGGCGACCGGGGTCACTTCCACGCGCAGCGGATTGGTCAGCACGCCGCCGGCCAGATCGGTGATCGCGTCCGGCATGGTGGCGGAGAACAGCAGCGTCTGGCGCTGCTTCGGCAGCTTCGAGATGATCTTGCGCACGTCATGGATGAAGCCCATGTCGAGCATGCGGTCAGCCTCGTCGAGGATGAACACTTCGACCTGCGACAGGTTCACGTAGCCCTGGTTCATCAGGTCGAGCAAGCGGCCCGGCGTGGCGACCAGGATGTCGACGCCCTTGGACATGGCGTTCGCCTGAGGCATCACGCCGACGCCGCCGAACACCACGGCGCGACGGATCGGCAGATGGCCGCCGTAGGTCTTGAAGGACTGGTCGATCTGGATCGCCAGCTCGCGGGTCGGGGTCAAAACCAGCACGCGGGCGTGCTTCGGGGTCGGGCGACGCGCGTTTTCGATCAGCCGCTGCAAGGTGGGCAGGCCGAAGGCGGCGGTCTTGCCGGTGCCGGTCTGGGCGATGCCCAGCAGATCGCGGCCGGTCAGAAGATGAGGGATGGCTTGCGCCTGAATGGGGGTGGGCGTGCTGTAGCCTTCGCCGTCGAGCGCGCGCAAAAGCGGCTCGATCAGGCCGAGATCGGCAAAAGTAGTCATGACTGTAGTGTGTCTTTCAATCAGTGGCACGGGATTGCGCCTAGGCGCGGACTTGCGCCGGTGGCGCATCGTCGGGCGTCATGCCCGTTGGCCACTCCCCGCTTATATGCGCTGCAGCATGAAAATTGTCAAGTTTCGGTTTTGTTTCGAGGTAAAATGATAGGGTGGTGGCCGCGTTGACACGCCTCGCCGAGACCGCGCTTACAGCTTCGATAGCGCACGAAGCGCGGCGGCGCGGTTCTTCATGATGGTGCGGGCGACCTCTAACTGCCGCTCCAACATGGGTTTATGCTTGGTGATGGGTACGCCTTCCGGGGTTTCAGTAAGATAAAATCTGTCACTCTCTTCGACCTTGCCGAGCGCAGCGAGCGCGTCCGAGTCGAGCATGATTCCGATCTCATCGCCCCATCGCTTTGCTCTCAACTCAATCATCGGGGCCCTTCAATCTCCAGCGCTCACAATCTAATCGTAGAGCGCTTAAGCTTCTGGTTAAAGGTGATGCGGTGGGCTGCGACGAAAGCAGTCCAACCTAGCCTCGAGGATCCCCATGCGCATCGCCCTGATCCACGCCCTTCGTCATTCGCCGCCGCCGGTGGAGGCCGCGTTCGCCCGGTTGTGGCCGGAGGCGCTGTTGATGAACCTGCTCGACGACAGCCTGTCGGCCGATCTCGCGCGCGAGGGGAAACTCACGCCGGCGATGACCGGGCGCTTCCTCACGCTCGCGCGCTACGCGATCGACACCGGCGCGGACGCGATCCTGTTCACCTGCTCCGCCTTCGGGCCTTGCATCGAGGCCTGCGCTCGGGCGTTTCCCGACAAGCCCGTGCTGAAGCCGAATGAGGCGATGATCGAGGAGGCGGTCGCCGCCGGAAAGCGCATCGGCCTGTTGGCCACATTTCCAGCCACTTTAGACTCTATGCCGCCGGAGTTCCCGGTGGGGATCAGCCTGGTCCCGCATCTGGCGGCCGGCGCGCTGGACGCGCTGAACCGGGGCGACCGCGCCGGGCATGACCGGCTCGTCGCCGAAGCGTCCAAGCATCTGGCCGATTGCGACGCGATCGCGCTCGCCCAGTTCAGCATGGCCGACGCCGCGCCTTTGGTGGCTGAGGCGACCGGCAAGCCGGTGCTGACCACCCCGGACAGCGCGGTGCGGCGCTTGCGCCGCTTGCTTTTGGGGTGACGGCGGGGGGATCTTGCGCCCGCGGCCAGGGTCGAACGGCGTTCTGAGGGTGAAATGACGGGTAAAATGCGCATTTTGTTGGTTTCGCTGGCGATGGTCGCCGCTGGCGGAATCGGCTGGCTGCTGTCGGACTGGATGTTGTCGGATAAGGGCGCGCGGCAGGCGACGCCGTCGCGCGCGGCGATCGGCGGCCCCTTCGCCCTGACCGACGGCGACGGCAAGACCTGGACCGACAAGGACTTCCGCGGCAAGCTGATGGTGATCTATTTCGGCTACGCCTATTGCCCGGACGTCTGCCCCACCAGCCTGGGCGCCGCCGGCGTGGCGCTGGATCAGCTGGGTCCGGCGGCGGAGGCGATCGTCCCGATCTTCATCACCGTCGATCCCGAGCGGGATCATGGCCAGGAGCTTAAGAATTACGCGGCGGCCTTTCATCCGCGCATGATCGGCCTCGGCGGCGCGCCGGACGCGATCGCCGCCGCCGCGCGCGCCTACCGGGTCTATTTCAAGAAGACCGTTTCGGCCGACGGCTCGCCATACCTGATGGATCATTCCTCGATCCTCTATGTGATGGGCAGGGACGGCCAGTTCCTCACCCACTTCAATCATATGGCCACGCCGGAGGAGATCGCGGTGGGGCTGAAGAAACTCCTGTAGAAGACCATCTCGTCCTCGCCCCAGGCTTCGTGTATCTGGGGGACATGAACGACATCTGTGAAATAGGCATGCGGCCAAGGGGGGCTTCGCGGTGCAGGTTCCCGGGCTGATCATCGCGGCGACGCGGTCGGGATCCGGCAAGACTCTGGTGACGCTTGGGCTGCTGCGGGCGCTGGCGCGGCGTGGCGTGAACGTCGCCGGCGCCAAGGTCGGGCCGGATTACATCGACCCCGCGTTCCATGGCGTCGCCAGCGGCCGGCCGGCCTGCAACCTCGATTCATGGGCGATGCGAGCGACCACGCTGACCCAGGCCGTGGCCGGCGCGGGCGCGGGCGGCGCTCTGGTGCTGTGCGAAGGCGTGATGGGCCTCTATGACGGCATCGGCGTCGAGGGCGTCGGCTCCACGGCGGACGTGGCGCAGGCGACCGGCTGGCCCGTGGTGCTGGTGCTGGACGCCGGCGGCGCGGCCACGTCGGTCGCCGCAATGCTCAAGGGATTCCAGGCCTTTCAGCCGGGCGTGCGGATCGCG
>JBMLRS010000598.1:0-3618 GCA_049240905.1 Elsteraceae bacterium | reverse complement strand
CTGCTGATCGCCAGCCATGTGCCGGTCTCCGGCCACAGCCAGATCGGCAATTACTATTTCCAGCGCAATCAGGATCTCTCGACCTATCCGCAAGGCGAGGCGATCCGCGAGATCCTGCGCGGCTCCAAGGTTCCCACCGCCTGGGTCGCCGGGCATGTGCATTGGAACACGCTGACCATCGTCGATGGGATCCCGCATATCACGCTGCAATCCCTGACCGAGAGCTATGTGATGGGGCCGGAGCGCGGCGCGGGAGCCGCCTGCGGCGCGTTCGGCCTGCTGGAACTGTCGATGGAGCGGCTGGATTGGCGGGTGATGGGGGCGGATCCGTTCCAGGCGAGCCTGCCGGTCGCCCCGATGGCGCGGCGCTGGTACGCCCCCAAGGAGCCTTTCACGGGCAGTCCGGAGAGCGAGGAGCGCTGGGCGCGCATCGCCGCCTTCCAGGCCACGCAACAGCAAGCGGCGGAATGAGCGAGCCGCCGCTGCTCCGCGTCCGCGACCTGGAGGTCAGCTTCGAGACCGCCGGGGGAACCGTCACGGCGGTCGATCGGCTGTCCTTCGATCTGGCCGCCGGGGAGACCCTCGCGATCGTCGGCGAGTCCGGCTCCGGCAAGTCGGTCACCGCCCTGTCGATCATGCGGCTGATCGAGCGGGAAGGCGGTTTCGCCACCGGGCGGATCGAGTTGAAGCGACGCTCCGGCGCGGTCGTCGATCTGATGACCGCGGATGATCCGACCCTGCGCCGGATCCGCGGCGACGAGATCTCCATGGTGTTCCAGGAGCCGATGACCAGCTTGAACCCGGTGCTGACCATCGGCGCGCAGATGGCGGAGATTCTGGTCCTGCATCGGGGCATGAGCGCGCGCGAGGCGCTGGATGAAGCGCGCGGCCTGATCGAACGGGTGAAGATCTCCGACCCCAGCAGGCGTATCGCGCAATATCCGCATGAACTGTCCGGCGGGATGCGCCAGCGCGTGATGATCGCCATGGCGCTGGCCTGCCAGCCCCAACTGTTGATCGCGGACGAGCCGACCACCGCGCTGGACGTCACGGTCCAGGCCGAGATCCTGGCTTTGATGGCCCGCCTCCAGCAGGAAATCGGCATGGCCCTGCTGTTCATCACCCATGACATGGGGGTGGTGGCGGAGATGGCGGACCGCGTGATCGTGATGCGCGACGGCGAGAAGCTGGAGGAAAACGCGCTCGGCCCGCTGTTCGCCAATCCCGTCCACCCCTACACCCGCGCGCTATTGGCGGCGGCTCCTCGGCTGGGCTCCGGATCGCCCGCGCCGCTGGCGGACGGCGCGGCGCCGGTGCTGGAGGTCGAGCGGCTGATCAAGCGCTTCCCGATCCGCAGCGGGCTGCTGCGCCGCCAAACCGCGACGGTGCATGCGGTGGAGGATGTCTCCCTCACCCTGCGTCATGGCGAGACCTTGGGGCTGGTCGGCGAATCAGGCTGCGGGAAATCGACCGCCGCGCGGGCGCTGATGCGGCTGATCGAGCCGACCTCCGGCTCGGTCGTCATGGCCGGCCGGCAGATCGTCGGCCTGGCGAAGCCGCAGCTGCGCGCGGCCCGGCGCGACATCCAGATGATCTTCCAGGATCCCTACGCCTCCTTGAATCCGCGCCTGTCCGTGCTGGACTCGGTGACTGAGCCGCTGGCGATCCATCGCCCGGAGATGACGCGCGCCGACCGGCGGGCGGCGGCCGGAGAGCTGATGGAGCGGGTGGGGCTGACCGCCGCCCACCTAGACCGCTACCCGCATCAATTCTCCGGCGGGCAGCGCCAGCGTCTGGCGATCGCGCGCGCTTTGTCCTTGCGGCCCAAGATCATCGTCGCGGACGAACCGGTCTCGGCCCTGGACGTTTCGATCCGCGCCCAGGTGATCGATCTGCTGAAGAGCCTGCAGCGCGATCTGGGCGTGGCCTATCTGTTCATCAGCCACGATATGGCCGTGGTGGAGCAGATGAGCCACCGCGTCGCGGTGATGCGGCTGGGCGAGATCGTGGAGATGGGGCCCTGCGCGGCGGTGCTGAACCGGCCGCGCCACCCCTACACCAAGCGGCTGCTAGCGGCGGTCCCGATCCCGGACCCCGCCCATCGCAAGACCCATGTGATCGACGAGGCGCGGGAGATCGCCAGCCCCCTCCGCAAGCTTGGCGATCCGCTGATTCCCCGCCCGCTGGTCGAGGTCAGCCCCGGCCATTTCGTGCAGGCGGACGTGGTTTAACGCCGCATCGCGTCATGCGCGCCCGCGTCGATCTTCGTGCCGAGGCCGCTGTTCAGGCGGTTGGTGGCGTTGAAGATCGCGATGATCTGCACGGTCTCCAGGATTTCGGCTTCGGTCACGCCCGCCGCCCGCAGCATGTCGAGGTCGGATTCATCCGAATGGCCGGGCATGAGCGTGAGGTCGGAGGCGAATTCGGCCAGCGCGCGCTCACGGTCCGACAAGGGCGCGCGCCGCCAGTTGGCCAGGAGGATGTCGACCGTGCGCTTGTCCATCCCGTGCGCCGCGATGGCGCCGGCATGGGTGATGACGCAGGCCTCGCAGCGGTTCTCAAGACTCACCACCAGGGCGATCAATTCCCGCTCCTGGCCGGAGAGCAGGCAATCCGGGCCGCGCATCAGCCGGTTCACATAGCCCTGGAACAGCGCCAGCCGATCCGGCTCGAACGGAAGCTTCAGGAACTCGCGGACATAGCCAAGCCGCTTCTTGGATTCCTCCCACATCTGGGCGATCGCGGGCGCGGGGTTGGCGACATCGTCGATTTTCAGCCAGGAAGCGCGGTTTTTGGTGTTGGACATGGCGTTAACTCCCGAATCTTGTCGTTTTTCGTTGGCTGCGAGGCTAGTCCATGCGGAGCAGGCTGGCTATGCGAGACGAAGGGAAAGCGGATGTCCAAGGCGCGCGAGAGAATTCAACAGCTGCATCAGCCCAAGCCCCGCGAGCGCCGGCCGGTCAGCCGGGCCGCGAAGGCGGGCGGGATGGTCTATGTCTCCGGCCACAGCGCGCCGCATGATCCGGCCAAGGGCGTGCATCGCGGAGCCACGCCGCAGGAGGAAGTGCGCAACGCGCTGGCTTTCATTCAAGCCCTGTTGCAGGAGGCCGGCAGCGACCTCAGCCTAGTGGTGCAGATGACCATGCTGATCCGCGAACCGTCCGATTACGACGCCTGCAACGAGGAATATGTCCGGCATTTCCCTGAGGGCCTGCCGGTGCGCCACACCGCCCGCTTCGGCGTGCCGACGGAGGCGCGGGTCGCCTTCGCCTGCGTCGCCTTGGCGGACGAATAGGCCGTCTTAGGCGGTCTGCGCCGGCAGCTTCCAGATCGCCGCGTGGAAGTAATGGCGGGCGGCGGCCAGCAGCTCGCCGTCGGTCACTTTCGCCATCGTCTCAACCCCGGCCAACTTCTCGACCAGGCGCGGGACATGACGGTGCAGATGCTTCACGAATTCGGTCTTGGCGTTGGCCGGGCCGGCGACCAGGAAATCCTCAGTCGCTTCCGAAACGGTCTTGGCGACCGTCTCGTAAAAGGCGTGATCCTCAGGGGCGCGGGCGCCGCTGCCGGTTTTGGAATGGAGATGATGGCGGGCGTGCGCCGGCTTCACGATCTTCT
>JBMLRS010000597.1:0-2538 GCA_049240905.1 Elsteraceae bacterium | reverse complement strand
CGGTCGATCCGCGCGCCCACCCCCTGGATCACGCAGCGTCGCGCGGCGCCGGTCACGGCGGCGAAGCCCTTCACCCTGAGGATGTCATGCGCGGCCGAGGCGTTGGCGATGCGCTTGACCAGACCGGCCGCGTCCGCGATCGGGGCCAGCGGCAGCACGAAGCTCTCGAAATCATCATGGTCATGCTCATTCAGCCCGTCATGCAGGCTGGGGCGCGACGCCAGATCAGTCTCCGCCGCTTTGCCCATTCCCAGCAGCACCGACAGCGGCAGCTTGCCGTGGCTCGCCGCCAGACGCTTGACGCCCGGCCGCAGCTTGCCGTCCAGCAGTCCCTCGACATAGGCGCGACGCACTTCATCCAGCAGGTCGGACTTGTTTACGATCACCAGATCGGCGCAGGCCAGCTGGTCGTCGAACACTTCGGCCAGCGGATTGTCGTGATCCAACGCCTCGTCCGCCTCGCGTTGGGCGGCGACCGCCTCCGGATCGTCGGCGAAGCGGCCGGCGGCGACGGCCGGGCCGTCCAGCACGGTGATCACCCCATCCACCGTCGCCTTGGTCGCCACGCCTGGCCAGGCGAAGGCCTGCAGCAGCGGCTTCGGCAGCGCCAGGCCGGAGGTCTCGATGATGATGTGGTCCGGGGCCGGATCGCGCGCCAGCAGCGCCTCCATCGTCGGCAGGAAGTCGTCGGCGACGGTGCAGCACAGGCAGCCGTTGGTCAGCTCCCGGATCGCGCCCTCGTCGCAATCGGGGATGCCGCAGCCCACCAGCATGCCGCGATCGATGCCCAGATCGCCGAACTCGTTGATGATGAAGGCGAGGCGGCGCCCATTGGCGTTCTCCACCAGATGGCGCAGCAGGCTGGTCTTCCCCGCGCCCAGAAATCCCGTGACGATGGTCGCTGGCAGTTTTCCCGACATCTAATTCATCCCTTCAAAATCATGGGCAGGCCCGCCGCGACGAAGACCACCTGGTCGGCGGCCGCTGCGATTTTTTGATTGAGGCGCCCGGCGGCGTCGCGAAACCGGCGCGCCAGCGCGTTGTCCGGCACGATCCCCAGGCCAACCTCATTGGCGACGAAGATCACCGATCCGTTCAGGCCGCGCAGACAGCCGGCCAGGGCGTCGCCCTCCGCCTCCAGGTCGCGTTCGGCGAATAACAGGTTGCTGGTCCACAGGGTCAGGCAGTCGACCAGGACGGGAATCTCCGGCTGCGCGATCCGTTGCAGCGCGCCGACCAGATCCAACGGTTCCTCGAACGTCGTCCAGCCGGCGCCGCGCCGCGATTTATGCAGATCGATCCGCGCGGTCATCTCATCGTCGAAGGCTTGGGCGGTCGCCAGATAGCGCGCGGTCCCGCCGGCTATAGCCAAGCCTTCGGCGTAGGCGCTCTTGCCCGATCGGGCCCCGCCCAGGACCAAGATGATGCGCGGAAGGATATCGCCCGCCCCGGCGCGCGCGGCGTCGGGAGGCGTCAAGACTGTCGGCACTGCCTTCCTCCACCCGAGGACGCGGTTACATGGCGCGTCGAGGAGGTCTCCTGGCTCACAGCTCGGATGGATCGCCCGCCTTCCCAGCGCGAAAACGCGCCAGTGGCCTTTCGGGTAATCCTCGCCGCTTACAGTTGCGGGGGCAGCGGAGGTTTCAGGCGAACGCTCGCCCTTGCCTCACTTCCCTGTCTCGACACCCCTGCTTCGTATCACGATTTCGCCCGATGGCGACAGCGCAATGACGGCGGCGGCGCTCAGACGCGGTTGATCGCGACGATCCGCGCGGCCTCGCCGATCCAGTCTATCCGGGTCAGCGACAGCGGATCGATCACGAAGCTGAGCGCCTGCGTCGGCGTCAGCCTCAGCGCATGGGCGCAGGCCGCGCGGATCGTGCCGGCATGGGCGACCACCACGAGATCCAGCCCGGCATGCTCCTCGTTCAACTGCTCGATCACGCCGGCGACGCGGGCGCATTGTTCGGCGAAGCTTTCGCCGTCGGGCGGGGCGTTGTTGGCCGGATCAGCCCAGAAGGCCGTCTGCGCTTCCGGTTCCGCTTCGGCGATCGCCTCATGGGTCCGACCGGTCCAGCGGCCGAAATCCTGCTCCGCCAGCGTCGGGGTCGGCATCGGGCGGGTCAGGGTCAGCGCGCGCGCGGTGATCTTCGTGCGCTCCCAGCCGCTGATCAGCCACAGCGCGCGCTTGGGCAGAATGCGACGCAACGGCTCCACCCGCTCCGGCGCGATTGGCGTCGGCGGCGCCTCGGGCGGATGGATCATCCCCGGCGGCCCCGGCATCGGCGCATGGCGCACCCACCACCAGCGCGTGACCAGATGGTTGGCGACGGGGACGCTCACCGCGCCGCGCACAGCGCCAGCAGGATCGCGGTCTCCACCAGCACCGCTTGCGCGCCCAGCACGTCGCCCGTGATCCCGCCGATCCAGCGCTTCGCCAGGAACAAGGTCAGCCAGCCGACCGCCAGCCCCGCGGTCACCGGGATCAGCCCGCCGGCCCAGAACACCACGCCCAGCGCGATCGCCAGCGCGGCGAAG
>JBMLRS010000596.1:0-10024 GCA_049240905.1 Elsteraceae bacterium | reverse complement strand
CAAAGGCTTTTCGGTCGTGGCGTCCGAGGTGAAGCAGCTCGCGCAGCAGACGGCTCGGGCCACGGAGGAGATCCAGGCCCAGGTCCAGGCGGTCCAGACCCAGACAAGCGGCGCGGTCGAGGCGATCATGGGGATCGGCGGCACGATCCGCGACCTCAACGCGCTCGCCGCCGCCGTCGCCGCCGCCGTCGAGGAGCAGGGAGCGGCCACCAAGGAGATCGCGCAGAACGTGGAGCAGGCGGCCCTCGGGATGGCCACCGTGTCGGACACGATCCAGCAGGTGGTGCGGCTGGCGCAATCCACCGGAGGCTCCGCAAGCGCCATGCTGTCTTCGGCGGAAGGGTTAGGCGTTCAGTCCGGCCGTCTCAGCCAGTCCATCGACAGTTTCGTCGGGCGGCTGAAGCGGCAGGCCTGACTCATTCCGCCCAGAGCGAGATCCGTTTCGCTTGAAGCGGATCTTGCTCATGCCGTCATGAAAAACAGCGCGTTTTCAGCTCGGCGCGATACCGGCTGAGTTGAGGACGCGCTACCGCGCATGGCCGATCGTGAAGTCGTTTCGCCCCGTGCGGTCCACGCCGCGCAGCAGCCAGAGCGGACGCGTCGCGAAGCTGACGGCGACGCCGCTCTTGCCGTCAGCCGGGTTCAGGCTGCGGTCGAACAATGAGGTCGCCGGCATGTAGCGGAGCGCCACGCCGGTGCGCCGCCGCGCCGATCGGTTCGCCTCGGCGCCGTGGATCATGTAGACGTCATGCATCGACATTTGACCTGGCTCCAGCTCCAGATCCACCGCTTCCGCCTCGTCGAACGCCCCGTCCGCCATGCGCTGGCTCAGCGTTAGATCGGCGCGGTCTTCATGCAGATGCGGATGAAGCTTCTTGTCCCGGTGCGAGCCGGGGATGACGCGCAGGCAGCCGTTTTCCTTGGTGCTGGGCTCGATCGCCAGCCACACGGTGCAGGTCGCGAGCGGCCGGATCGGCCAGTAGTGCCCATCCTGATGCCAGGGCGTCTCATAGCCTTCCGACGGCGGCTTGCAGAAGACATGGCAGCCCCAGAGCGCGATGTCCGGGCCGATCAGTTGCTCGACCAGATCGACGATCGGCGCGTGCATCGCAAGCTCCAGAAATTTCCGGCTGCCGCGCACGCCTTCGCCGTTGTCGCCCTCGATATGGGCGCTGATCAGCTTTTCCGGGCGCACGCCAGGGTTATCCGCGATCAGGCGATCCAGCGAGTCCTGAAGGTCCTTCACATGCGCCGGGTCCAACCGGAATTTCGGGATCACATAGCCTTGTTCGTTGTAGCGGGCGATCTCGTCGGCGGTCAGCTTGGCTTGGGTCATCGGTCTCTTCCCTCTTCACGCGGCTGCTTCCATCACCCCGATCGGCCGCGCGCCGGCGACCGTGGTGCGATGGAGCAGCCGTCTTTGTCCGTCATAATCGTTGATCGCCAGATGCATGGTCGATCGATTGTCCCACATCAGCATCATGCCCGGTCGCCAGCGCACGCGCATCTGCAGCTCCGGGCGCGTGCAGCGCGCATGCAGAAACTCCAGCAGCGGCTTGGACTCCTCCGCCGTCATGTCCTCGAACCGCTGGACATAGACCGGATTCACGAAGAGGGCGCCGCGGCCGGTCACGGGATGCCGGCGCACGACCGGATGCAGGACCTCCCTGTCGGCGGAGGGATCGTTGCGCGTCATCTTGATCGAGCGACTGACCGGCACGTCCGGCCCAGGCCCCCGCGTGCCGTGCGGCCAGCCGGTATGAACCGCCCGTAACCCGTCCAGCATGCGCCGCAGGCCCGGCGACAGCGTCTCATAGGCGAGATACTGGTTCGCCCAGATCGTGTCCCCGCCGACCGCGGGCAACTCCACCGCCTGCAGCAAGGTCGCGTCCGGCGGCTCCGGCAGGAAGGAGAAATCAGTGTGCCAGCTGCCGCCGAAGGTGGAGATGCGCCGCTCGTCGGCCTCCTTCAGCACGGCGATCACGTCCGGATGGCTCGTGATCCCCTGAACATAGGGCACGCGCAGGATCGGGCCGAACCGCGCCGTGACCGCCAACTGCTCGTCCAGGGTCAGGTTCTGGTCCGGGAAGGCCAGAACGGAATAGGCGGCGAAGGCCTCCTTCACGCGGGCCATGACCTCGTCCGAGGCGTCGCGCAGCCGCAGGCCTGAAATCTCGGCGCCGAAATGCGGCGTGAAGGGCGTTATCTCGAGGTCGTTGCGCATCGCAGACTACAGAGCGGGCAGCAGCTGGGCGAGGATCAGGCGGCGCGAGGCCAGCAGGGGCTTGTTCATCTCCCCCACTTTCGGCAGGCGCGGATTGGCCTCGTGGGCGGCCACCGCCGCCTCGTCGGCGTAGAGCTCGTTGACCATGACCTTGTTCGGGATCGGCGCGCCGTCGCGCTCGACCGGCTTGATCACCTCAAAGCGCAGGCAGCCCGGCTCCTCCGCCAGGGTCGCGCGGGCGTGCTCCCGAATGTTCGCCAGAAACTCCTCCTCCTTGCCCGGCAAGGTCTCGAACTCGACGATGATCGCCATCTTGGTCATCTGCTGCGGCATCCCTTGAGAGTAGGAGGCATGATCCTGCGCGGGCTTCGCGCGGCGCGGAAGCCGAAATCTTGGGCTTGGACGATGAAATCTGCGCCATTGCGCGCCAGCCGCCGCGCCCGGAGCCTCGCGGCGTCGCAAGAAACCTGATTTCACAGAATGGCACGGGCTTTGCTAAGTAATGGAGTAGCGCGGAGCGATGCTCTTTCGGGTTGGCGTGCCCATCGTCGGGGTCCCGTCGGGACTGGCGGTGCGATAACACCCAGCGCATCACCGGTCAGCCGGCTCAGCACTGCAGATTGAGCCCGTATGGGGTCCTTCGGTCATGGAGGACAACATGTGCGAACGTGATGGCGTGTTTTATCGGAATTTCTCGCGGCGGGGTTTGCTCCGCAGCACGGCGGCGGCCACTGCGACGGTCGGCTTGCCCGCTCATCTGATGGGGCTCTTGTCGCCGTCGCCCGCCCTCGCAGCGAGCACGATCAAGGCGACGCACGGGTCCGGCTTCTGCAACATGGGCATCTTCCTGGCCAAGGAGCGCGCTCTGACCGTCAAGGACGGGGTCAATCTCGAATTCGTCGTGACGCCCTCGAACACCGAGATCACGACGATGTTCGGGGCCGGCCTGGTCGACATCTCGATGATTCCCTATTCGAACTTCATGACGCTGTATGACGCCGGCGCGCCGGTGAAGATCATCGCCGGCGGCGGCGTTCAGGGCTGCATCATCGTGGCCAAGGAAGGCATCAAGTCGGCGGCCGATCTGAAGGGAAAGACCTTCGGCACCTTCCAGGCCGACACGCTCGAAGTGCTGCCCTACGACTACCTGAAGAAGGCGGGCCTGTCCTTCAAGGACGTGAATATCAAGTATCTCGACACCTCGCCGGAACTGGCGCAGGCCTTCATCGCTGGGGCGATCGACGCGATCTGCCACATCGAGCCCTACGCGACGCAATGCGTGCTGGGCCGCAAGGGCGCGACCGTGCTGTCCGACGGCACGGATCTCTACGGCAAAGGCTATTCGGACTGCGTTCTGGCCGCGCGCACCCCGCTGATTCAGAGCAATCCGGGCGCCGTGAAGGCGGTCGTCAAAGCGCTGATGGTCGCCCAATCCCAGGCCGAGGCCGACAAGGCCGCCGCGCTGAAGGACACGGTCGGCAAATACTACAAGACCTCCATGGAGGCCGCGATCGACGCCTCCTCCAAGCAGCCGATCGTGGTGGATCAGCGCAACCAGACGCAGTTCATCATCGATCGCGGCCAGTCGATGAAGGAGCTCGGCTACGTCAAGAAACTGCCGGACAGGAACGCCTTCGACTGGTCGATCCTTGAAGCCGTGATCGCGGAAAACAAGGCGCTGTACGACGGCCTGAAGCTGAAGTCCGCCGCTTAATCGGGCGACGCTCCGGGCGGCTCCTCCGTCCGGGGCGTCCCTTCCATCCCCACCGGCGAGGGCGATCCGATGGCCATGACGCAAACGCAAGACCTGAGCGTGACCACTCCACCCGCGTCGAAACGGCGAGGGCTGAACCCGGTTTGGCGAAGACGCCTCGCCGCTTGGGGTTGGGGCTGCGTCTCGATCGGCTTGTTCGCCGCGATCTGGGAGGCGTTGTGGGCGCTTGACCTGTTGAACCCGCTGCTGCTGCCGCCGCCGCATCTGTTCCTGAGCGACATTCCCGGCACCTTGAAGTTCTTCGACCGGTCGAACCGGGTCGGCAGCGTCGCCTCCGGCGGCGGCCTGTCGGCCTTGCTGATCACCATGGCCTGGACGACCTTCCGCGTCTTCGTCGGGCTCGCGCTCGGCTTCGCCTGCGGCGCGGCTGTCGGCGCCCTGATCCATTACTTCGGATGGGCGCGCAACCTGCTCCAGCCGACCATCCTGATGCTCGCGCCGATCTCGCCGGTCGCCTGGCTGCCAGTCGCGATCTTCCTGTTCGGCATCGGCGACGTGCCCGCCATTTTCCTGGTCTTCATCACGCTGTTCTTCGCCATCGTGCTGTCGACCGGCGCGCAGATCGCCAGCGTGCCGATCAACTATATCCATGTCGCCCGGATCATGGGCGCCAGTGAGCGGCAGATCTTCTTCCGCGTGGTGCTGCCCGCGATCCTGCCCAGCCTGTTCCTTACCCTGCGGCTCAATCTGTTCGGCGCCTGGATGGTGGTGCTGATCGCGGAGGCGGTCGGCGTCGGCACTGGGCTTGGCCAGATCACCTCGATGGCGCGGGCCACCTTCAACGCCAAGCTGGTGTTCTTCACCATGGGGATCATCGGGTTCCTGGGTTTCGCCTCGGACTGGGGGCTGCGGCAGATCCAGCGAAAAATGCTCTGGTGGGTCGGACCCGATCAGGGAGCGCCGCGATGACCCGGCCGGCGATCTCCATGCAGTCGGTCACCAAGACCTGGGCGATCGAAGGGCGCGAGTCGGTTCATGCGCTGGAGAATTTCTCGCTCGACGTCGCGCCCGGCGAGTTCGTCGTGTTTCTCGGCCCGTCCGGCTGCGGCAAGTCGACCTTGCTTTATGTCGCAGCCGGGCTGGAGGAAGCGACCAGCGGCGCGATCATCTGCGACGGCGTCCCGATCGAGGGGCCGTTGGCAGAGCGCGGCCTGATCTTCCAGGAAGCCTCCCTGTTTCCCTGGCTCACGATCCAGGACAACGTCGCCTTCGGTCTCGCCTTGAACGCCGAGCCGGTGGTCAAGCGCCGGGCGGTCGCGGCCGAAATGCTGCGCAGGGTCGGCCTCGGCGACATGCTCGACAAGAAACCGAACGAGCTGTCCGGCGGGATGCGCCAGCGCGCCGCCTGCGCTCGCGCGCTCGCCATGCGGCCGAAAGTTCTGATGATGGACGAGCCCTTCGCCGCGCTCGACGTGCAGACCCGCGCGAAGATGCAGGAATTCCTCCTGCAGATTTGGCGCGACAGCCGCGCCTCCATCATTCTTGTCACCCATTCCATCGACGAGGCGATCGCGTTGGCCGACCGCGTGGTGGTGTTCACCGCACGGCCCGGTCGGATCAAGAGCGTCGTGCCGATCGATCTGCCGCGTCCCCGGCCCAGCCGCGACCCGGCCTATCACGCGCTGCGTGATCTGTTCACCGACCTGCTGGCCGATGAGGTCGACCGCGCCTTCGCGGAGCAGGAAGCCGCGCCGGCCTGATCGCCGGCCTCACCACAGGAAACATCAAGATCAATAGGGAGCGTTCGATGGGGGAGATGATCGTCAAGGCCCGCTGGGTCGTAACGGGCGTCAAGGATCGCCACACGCCGGTGATCCACGAGGAGGGGGCCGTGCTGGCGCGCGACGGCGTCGTCGCGTCGGTCGGCTCGCTGACGGAGATGCGCAAGCTCGCGCCGGAGGCGCCGGTCCAACTCTACCCCAACCATGTGATGCTGCCGGGCTTCGTCAACAGCCACCATCATGTCGGGATGACGCCGCTTCAGCTTGGATCCCCCGATCTGCCTTTGGAGCTTTGGTTCGCGGGCCGGCTGCCCGCGCGGCGACTGGATCTCTATCTCGACACGCTCTATTCGGCGTTCGAGATGATCGCCTCGGGCGTCACCACCGTGCAGCATATCCATGGTTGGATGCCGGGCGGCTACGAGGCGATCCATCGGGCCGCGACCGACGTGCTGCGCGCCTATCGCGCGATCGGCATGCGCGCGTCCTACTGCTACGCCGTGCGCGAACAGAACCGCCTAGTTTACGAGGCGGACGAGGATTTCTGCGCGCGCCTGCCGAAGGAGCTGGGCGAGAAGCTGCGCGCCCATCTGAAGGCGCAGGCCATGCCCTTCTCCGATTTCCTGAAGCTTTTCGACGCGCTCCAAGCAGAGAACAAGGGGCAGAGCCTCACCCGCATCCAGTTGGCGCCCGCCAACCTGCATTGGTGCACGGACGAGGGCCTCGTGGAACTGAACCGGAAATCGCGCGAGGCTGGCGTGCCGATGCATATGCATTTGCTGGAGACGCCGTTGCAAAAGGAATACGCGCTCCGCCGCACTGGCAAGACCGCGCTCCGCCATCTCTACGATCTGGGCGTCCTCGGGCCGCACATGACCCTGGGCCATGGCGTCTGGTTGAATGCGGAGGACATCGACATCACCGCGGACACCGGGACCTGCATTTGCCACAACTGCTCCTCCAACTTCCGCCTGCGCTCCGGACTCGCGCCGCTGAATGTCTGGGAGAAGAAGGGGATCACCATCGGCATGGGGCTGGACGAAGCGGGCATAAACGACGACCGCGACATGCTGCAGGAACTGAAGCTGGCGCTGCGCGTCCATCGCACGCCGGGCATGGGCGACGAGGTGCCGACCCCGACTCAGATCTTCCGCATGGCGACCGAGGGCGGGGCCAAGACCACCGCTTTCGGCGACGCGATCGGGCGGCTGGATCCGGGCCGCGCCTTCGACGCCGTGCTGATCGATTGGCGGCGCGCGACCTATCCCTATCAGGATCCGGACATCCCGATGCTCGACGCCCTGATCCAGCGCGCCAAGGCCGACCATGTCGACGCGGTTTATGTCGGCGGAGAGAAGATCTACGCCGACGGCAAGTTCGCCCATGTCGACCGCGACGCCGTTCTGGCGGAGATCGCGGCGATCTTCGAGAAGCCGCGGAACGCCGAGGAAGTCGCGCGCCGGGCGCTCGGGCAGGCGGTTTATCCGTATGTTGAAAAGTTCTATGAAGGCTATATCCGAGAGGCGCCGGAGTCCCCGTTCTACGCGGGGTCCGCGCGCTTTTAGTCGGCGACGGCGGGCGTCGCCGGCGGCGGCGCCTTCCCCTGGCCTGGTTTCCGGTTTTTCGGCGTCTTGAGCAACAGCGCGGCCGGCATCGACAGCAGCGCGATCACCATCAGGAGACGGAAATTGTCGAGATAGGCGATCAGCGACGCCTGTCTGCTGATCTCGTCAGCGAGCGCGGCTTGACCTTGCGCGGTGAAGGGATTCCAGAAGCGCAGGACCTGCTCCATCTTGAACGCGGGTTCGAAGGCGGTGACGTGGGCCCCGATGGTCGCTCGGTTCGCCTGGGTGTTGCTCACAAGCAAGCTGGTGACGATCGCGATGCCGACGCTGCCGCCGACATTGCGCATCAGGCTGAACAGCCCTGCCGCCTCGGTGCGCAGATGCGCGGGCAGGGTGGAGAAAGAGACCGCGCTGAGCGGCGCGAACAGCAGACCCAGCCCGAAGCCCTGCAAAACGCCGACCCAGATCAGAGTCCCTTCGCTGACGTTCAGATTGAACAGGCTCATGCGCCACAAGGCGAAGGCGGTCAGCGCGAAGCCGGCCAGCAGGATGTGACGCGGATCCACGAACCGCACGATCCGCCCCACCACCAGCATCGCCAGCATCGTCCCCATGCCGCGCGGCGCGATGATCAGGCCTGCGCTGACCACGGGATAGCCCAGCAGAGTCTGCAGGAAAGGCGAGATCAGCGACAGGCTGGCGTAGAGCACCACGCCGACGCACAGCGTCGCGACCATCCCAGCCACGCAATTGCGATCCCTGAACAGCGCGGCGGACAGGAAGGAGCCCTTGCCGGCCGCCCCCGCCGTCGCGGTGTGGACGACGAACAGATAGAAGGCGACGACGGCGACCGACCCCTCGATCACGATCTCCAGAGAACTGAACCAATCCAACAATTCGCCTCGGTCCAGCATCATCTGCAGGGACCCGACGGCGAGGCTGAGCATCCCGAAGCCGAACCAGTCGAACTTGCCGGCGATCCCGCGCCGCGTCTCCTCAAGGAAGCTGCTGATCCCGAGATAGGTCAGCACGCCGACGGGCAGATTGATGTAGAACACCCAGCGCCATCCGAAATTCTCGGTCAGGAAACCGCCCAACGCGGGCCCCAGGATCGGGCCAACCGTGACGCCGACGCCCCACATCGCCATCGCGGCCCCCTGTTTCTCGCGCGGATAGATGTCCAGCAGCACGGACTGCGACAGCGGCACCAGAGCCGCGCCGAACAGGCCCTGCATCAAACGAAAGGCCACGATCTGCGTCAGCGAGGAGGCGAGGCCGCACAGCGCGGAGGCGATGGTGAAGCCCACGACCGAGATGAGGAACAGCCGCTTTCGACCGAGGTGATTGGCCAGCCAACCGGTTGGCGGCGTCATGATCGCGGCGGCGACGATGTAGGAGGTCAGCACCCAGTTGATCTGGTCCTGGCTGGCCGAGAAGCTGCCCTGCATGTAGGGCGTGGCGACGTTCGCGATCGTGGTGTCCAGGGCCTGCATGATTGTGGCCGCCATCACGCAGAGCGTGATCATCGGGCGGTTGACGGCGGCGCCGGCGGCTTTCATTCGCCCTTCAAGGACCTGACCAGGCCGGCGAGGCTGCGCTCCCGCCCGGTGTCGATCACCGCCACGGCGCTCATCCCCGCGCGCAGGGTGGGGCGATCCGCCATGCTGTCGATCCTCACTCTGATCGGGATCCGCTGAACCACCTTCACCCAATTCCCGCTGGTGTTCTGCGCCGGCAACAGGGCGAACTCGGCGCCGCTGGAGGGGCTGAGGCTGGCGACCGCGCCGCGCCAGGTCACGCCGGGATAGGCGTCGATCGTGATTTCCGCGGGGTGGCCGGCCAGCACATGGGTCAGCTCCGTCTCCTTGGGGTTCGCCTCGACCCAGACATGGTCGCGCGACACAAGGCTGAAGGCGGCCGCGCCGGCGGCGAGATATTGTCCGGGCTGCAACTTGTCGACGTTGGTGACGATCCCGCCGATCGGCGCGCGCACCACGGTCCTGCGAAGATCGCGCGCGGCTTGGTCCCGCAGCGCTTGGGCGGCGAGGAAACGCGGGTGCTTCTCGGCCGCGATGTCTGGATCGCCGCTTAAGGTCGCGGCGATGCCCGCCAATTGTTGACGGTGGGAGGCCAATTGCTGGCGCGCCAGATCCAGGTTGCGCCGCGCGACGTCAAACTGCGCCCGCGTCGTGAAGTTGTTGGCGACCAACTCCTGCTGGCGGCGGAACTCACGGTCGTAGAACGCGATCTGCAGCTCGTCGGAGCGAATGTCCTCCTGCTTTTGACGCCAGCTCGCTTTGGAGACCTCGATGTCGTTGCGCACCTGCGCCAGATTGGCCTCGGCGCTCGCCAGCATGATGCGCGCCGCTTCGTCGTCGAGCCGGAACAGCTCCTGGCCTTGCTCGACGATCTGGTTGTTGGCGACGGCGACCGCGGCGATCATGCCTGCGACGTCATTGGCGACGGTCACTGTGTCCGCCTTCACATAGGCGTTGTCGATCGTCACGTACCTGCCGCCCAGGAGATAGAAATGGAGGGCCAGCGCGACGGCGGCCATCGGTCCCAGCAGCAACAGGGCGCGGCGCAAAAGCAGCGCGCCCGTGCGGCGGCGCGGCGGCGCGGTCAGCAGGATGGTTTCGCCGTCAGCCATTGGCGGCCATCCCGGATCTTGGGATCTGCGTCAGCAGGGAGCCCAGGGCGCCCGGAGGCGCAAGGGTCATCATGGCTTGATTCTTATTTT
>JBMLRS010000595.1:0-1514 GCA_049240905.1 Elsteraceae bacterium | reverse complement strand
AGCCGCTTCAGACCGGGCAGCATGTAATAGGCCATGACCGGGGTCAGCGTGATCGAGACGACAAGGCTGCAGAGGATCGAGATCACATAGGCCTGGCCGAGCGGCGCGAACAGGCGCCCTTCGACCCCGCCCAGCGCGAACAAGGGCGCGAACACCAGCACGATGATCATGGTCGCATAGACGATGCCGGACCGGACCTCCTGGCTGGCGGAGACCACCACGTCGAAGGTCGATCGCGGATTGCCCAGCTCCCGGTTTTCGCGCAATCGGCGGAAGATGTTCTCGACGTCGACCACCGCGTCGTCGACCAGCTCGCCGATGGCGATCGCCAGGCCGCCCAGCGTCATGGTGTTGATCGACAGGCCGGCGATCTGAAACACGATCGCCGTCGCCAGGATGGACACTGGGATGGCGGTCAGCGAGATCAGCGTGGTGCGCGCGTTGAGCAGGAAGGCGAACAGCACGACCGCGACGACGATCGCAGCTTCGACCAGCACTTTCTTCACGTTGCTGATCGATGTCTCGATGAAGGTCGCCTGGCGGAACAGCAGAGAGTCGGCGCGCACGCCCTTCGGCAGGGTCGCCGAGACCTCCTCCAGCGCGGCGGTGATGTCGCGCGTCAAACGGATGGTGTCCGCCGCCGGCTGCTTCTCCACCGACAGGATCACCGCCGGCTTGCCCATGAAGCCAGCCTCGCCCCGTTTGGGGCGCGCGGCGAAGCCGACCTCCGCGACCTTCTCCAGGGCGACCGGCGCGTCATTCGCCACGGCGACCACAAGGGATTGGAGATCCTCGAGCCGAAGCGTCCGCGCGGCGTTGCGGATCATGTATTCGCGTGCGTGCTGATCGGTGAAGCCACCGCCGGCGTTGCCCCCGAACCGGGTCAGGGCGGTCTCCAACTGGTCGAGCGTCACGCCGTAGGCGCGCATCGCCGCTGGATTGGGAGAAACGCGGAACTGTCGCGCCTCGCCGCCGATCGGGATGACCTGGGCGACGCCGGGGATGCTCAGAAGCCGGGGACGGATCACGAAATCCGCCAGCTCGCGCGCCTCCATGCCCGACACCTCATCCGGCGCGGTCACCGCGATCAACAGGATCTGCCCCATGATCGAGGAGACTGGCCCCATCTGCGGCGTGACGTTGGGCGGCAGCTGGCTCCGGATCAGGCTCAACCGTTCAGCGATCTGCTGGCGATTGCGCCAGATGTCGGAGCTCCAATCGAACTCGACATAGACGATCGAGAGGCCGACGCCGGAGACTGAACGCACCCGCGTCACGCCGGTCAGCCCATTCATCTGCGTTTCGATCGGGTAGGTGACAAGCTGCTCCACCTCAAGCGGGGCGAGCCCCTCGGCCTCCGACATGATCGTGACCGTCGGGCGGTTGAGGTCCGGGAAAACGTCGACCGGCAGCTTCATCGCGGTGAAGCCGCCCCAGGCGACGAGCGCCGCCGCAATCGCGAGGACCAGGACGCGGTTTCTGAGGGATCGGGCTACAAGGAAAGTGAACATGCC
>JBMLRS010000594.1:0-5415 GCA_049240905.1 Elsteraceae bacterium | reverse complement strand
CGAAAATCGTCGCCACCCTCGGGCCGGCGTCATCGTCGCCCGAGGTTCTTGTTGCACTCATTCGTGCGGGTGTGAACATGTTTCGCATCAACTACTCGCACAGCTCGCACAGCACGGCGGCCGAGGTGGCGGAGCGCGTTCGCGTGGCGGCGCGCGCGACTTCGAAGTGGAGCTCGCCCGAGGTTTCATAGGAGCCATCGCATGAGCCGACCTGACATCGCCGTCCGAGACAGCGTCACCCGCATCGAGGGTTTGAACGGAGCCGTGCTGATCGCCGGCTCGCATGGCGGCGTCTACGCCGGTTACGCCGCCGCCAAAGGGCGGATGCGCGCCGTCATCCTCAACGACGCCGGCGTGGGGCGCGACAAGGCGGGGATCGGGGCTCTCGGCTGGCTGCAGGCCATCGGCACGCCGGCGGCCACGGTCGGCCACGATACGGCGGCGCTGGGCGACGGGGCGGCGATGATCGCGACCGGCGTGATCTCCCACGCGAACCTCGCGGCGCAAGCCCTGGGGGTGGTCGCCGGGATGGCCTGCTCGGAGGCGGCGGAGCTGCTGCGCGACGCGGGCGCCCCCGCGGAGACGATTCCGGAGATCGCCGAATCCTGCCGGCTGCTGATGGTCGGCCCGCCGCAGGTCTGGGCGCTGGACAGCAACGCGATGGTCGACGCCCGCCATGTCGGGCAAATCGTGGTGACCGGCTCGCATGGCAGCTATCTGGGATCGGATCCGCGCACGGCGCTGAAAGTCGACGCCTACGCCGCCCTGTATAACGACGCCTGCGCCGATCCGAAGTTCGCGGCGACCACCCGACTGCCCGCCTTGGATGCGCGCGGCGTCGCCGCCGCCACGGTCTCAGCGGCCAGCGCCCGGATCGGCGACGCGCTGTCGACCTATGCGGACGGGATCCTGAGCCATGTCAACGCCACTGGGCGCGCGCTCGGCGGCCAGCCGGGCATGTCCGCGCACATCTTCGTGACTCTGCTGGCCGCCCGCTGGAACCTCAGAAACCAGAGCTGAGCGGCGGGAGCCTCAGCCGACGCGGCGAAGGCGAGACGCGATCCCTGGCGCAGGTGCAATATTCTAGTATCTTTTGATCGCGGCTTGATTCGCCGTGGCGGCTAACCGCCAGATCATCGAGCCGCGTGTTATGGAATCCGAGAGCCGATCTGAATGACGATCTCCGCCGAACGCGCCGCCGTGGCCAACGCCTTCCTCTTTCGCTGCGGCGGCATTCCCGATCTGGCGCTGACCTATCTGAAGGAGGCCGTGAAGCTGGCCTGTCAGGCGGCGGGCCGGCCTTTTTTGGCCGCGCCGCCGCGTGGGCAGGGCGAACGCTTCCTGGACTGGCTCGACGCAGCGCGCGAGGCTGGAGCGGAAAGCCAGGATCTGGCGGCGCTGCGCGAAGCGGTTCTGGCCGTGCCCAAGGACCCGCCCCCCTTTCGCAACGTCAGCGAGATCGCTCCCACCACGGCCGGGGAGCTGGTCGAACCGTCGATCCGGCGCGTCGCAAACTACGCCTACGGGCTTGAGCTGTCCGACGACGCAACGGCGGCGGCCGCAGCCTATTGGCTCGCCCTGCTGATCGAACCGACGGACGAATTCAGCAATTTCAATCTCGCCATCATCTACCAGCGCTCGGAGGACTGGGCGCGGTCGACAACGCATTTCGAGCGGATCCTGAAGACGGATCCGAACAATCGACCCGCTCTGGTCGGGCTCCATAATCTGGCCTTTTCGGCCAATCAGATGTCGCGGTTGGCCCCGCATCTTGAAGCCTACGTGCGGCTCACCGAACTGCCAGGCGCGACTGAGGTCGGCGACGAGGCGCCGCCGGTGATCGCGCTGAATGAGACCAACGCGGTGGCGGTTGGCAAGCTGGTCCTCAATCGCGGGGCCGCGCATGTGACCTCCGCCGTTCGTCCCGCTGTTTGCGAGAGGCTGCGCGTCGCTGCCGAGCACTGGTTTTTGTCGGACCCGAGGATGCTCTCCGTCCCTGTGATCAAGTTTCTGCCGGAGTATGCAGACGCTTCGGCGGTGCTGGAGCCGGCGATGCTGAGCGTGCTGTTCACGATTTTCGGTCGCATGCCTGAGATCTCGGCCGAGGACACCTATCTGCGCCGGGTCGCCCCACAGAGCGCCGACACCTACATTCCGTTCCATCAGGACTCGACCGCCCTGGCCAACGCCGGGCTGAACGTCTGGATTCCCCTGATCGATTGCGGCGTCGACGCGCCGGGGTTGGAGATCATGGCCCGCAGAACCGGTTCGATCCTGCCGACGATCACCTCAGCGGGCGACTATAACCAGATGGAGATCGATCCGGCGCTGGTCTATGACCGTTTTCCAGAGCAGATCCGCTTCTACCCGACGCCAAAAGTGGGCGACGCCGTGCTGTTCCTGGGGACCACGGTGCACCGAAGCCATATCGCTCCCGCCATGACGCGCGAGCGCTCCAGCGTCGAACTGCGCTTCTATTAGCGCGCCTTCAGCTTCACCGAACGCTCGACCGTCACCGTCAGCAGCCGGCCGAGGCAATCGAAGATCCGGTCGTTCTCCGCCATCATCGCGGCGTCCGGCTTGTCCGCGAATTTGAAATAGCCGCTTTCAAACCAGAACTTCATGATTTCGAGGCGGTCGAAGAACACCAGATTCTCGGCGATCGCGACCGCTTTCATGGCGTCGATGTAGGGGCGAAGGTTCAGCATCGTCGTCGTACGTTTGGAGAACAACGGATCGATCAGCAGCACGTCGGCCCCGGCCTGCTTCATCAGATGCACGCCCTCGCTCAACATGCGGGCGAACTCGACCGTGTCGACGCCGCGCACCGCATCAACGGTCCCCGCCTCCCACAGCACCAGCGCCGGCTTGCCGGCCATCACCTCGCGCTCGATCCGAGGCAACCAATCGCTGACGCTCATGCTGCGCGCCGCCTTGTTGTCCAGGGTGGCCGCATGTTGCATCCGGTCCTGGAAGGTGGCCAGAAAGCGCTCAGCGTAGGATTTCGCCGGCGCGCTGGCTCCCATGCCAGCCATGCTGGCGGAGCCGATCGCGACGATCCGGGTGGTCTCTGGCGCGCGAAGGGCCGCCTCCAGCGACGGCAGCGGTGAATTGTCGTGCACATACTCTATCGGCACTTGGCAGTCCGCCACCGCCGGACCCTGAGCGACAGCGGGCGCGCACAGCAGCAGACCGGCGACGACCGACGCTAGCGCGCTCGCAACGCTCCCGTTTCGTTTACCCTGATCCATCGCCTCTCCCGACCGGCCGCGAATTCCCCGACGGCGCGCGCGACAAATTCTTGTACCAAGATTGCAGCGTCGCCAAGCCGAACATTAAGCCGGCCCCGCCAAACACGATCGCCGCCTGGGTCCAGAGCGCCGCGCTGATCTCAGTCTGGATCAAATGACCGAAGAAGGACAAGAAGATGCCCAGGCAGAAGATATTCAGGCTGTGGCGGCCGCACAGCACCAACGGGCGCGCAACAGGCCCGCGGAAGAACCTGTGGTCCGGCCGGGTGAGCCGGGCGATCACGTAAGCCAGACAGAGAAAATGCGACAGCCGCCAGGCCGACAGGTTCGTCTTGTCCAAGGGCCAGAGTTGATCGGACAACAAGGCTGGGAAGTTCGGATAGAGGCCGGCGATGGTCCAACTGATCTGCACCACCGCGCCGAAGCAAAGGTAGGCGAACACGGGGATCAACAACCAGCGAGCGCGCGGCAGGGCGATCGGCTTGTCACGGTCCCCGCGCCCGAGATAGACGCCAATCACGAACAGGAACTGCCAGGCGACCGGATTGAAGGTCCATTCGCGATCGTCCGGATAGGCCAGAGGACGCAGGCCGAAAGCCGGCACGGCGAGATAAAGCGCGAAGGACGCGGCGAGCGTGATCCAGGCGTATCGAGCGGGAACCGCGAGCAAGGCGGGCGTCGTCAGCAGCAAAGCGATGTAGAGCGGCAGAATGTCCAGGAAGCGCGGCTGAAACCGCAGCAGCAAGGCCTCCACCACCGCGACATGCGGCTCCGCCAGGAAGTCGCCGATCTTCATCTCGTCGACATACATCGGGTTCGAGAAGGTTTGCGCGGTGAGCGCGACCTGCGCGATGAACAGCACGAAGACAAAGATGTGAACGATGTAGAGCGTCCATACCCGGCGCAACGCCTCCAGGCTGGCGAACACCCAGCCGCGCGTCGCGCGCCGCTGCGTGAACACCATCGCCGCGGAGAAACCGGACAAGAAAATGAAGATCTCGGAGGCGTCCGAGAAACCCAGATTGCGCGTTGTCAGCAACGCAAACAGATTCTCGGGGATGTGATCGATGAAGATCGCGATCAGCGCGACCCCACGGAAGAAGTCGATGCGGTGATCGCGATCTGCTAGCGGAACGGTCGGCATCGAGCGCTTCCGATCACGGGAAGGGACAACGTTCGATCACGAGCGTGACTTGACCGCGCTGCGCTGCGCTCAAGGCCAGCCGATATTCCCACGCGCCGGTGAACAGCACATGCGACAAGGGAAGCTTGCCCTCCACGTCCGGCTGCTTCGCGCCGGCGGCGACAAGACGCAGTTGCACGGCTTCAGCCGGATCGAACACTGGAAGCGCCTGACCATTCGCGTCGCGCGCGGCCTGGCCCTCCACCAGGAGCGTCAGTTGCTCCCCGATCGTCGTGGGCTGTGGGACGATCGGCGGCGGCGGCGCGCGGACGCCCGGCGCGACGGGCGGCGGCGGCGGCGGCGGCGATCGCACCGTGAGACGTCGAGCGGCGGCGGGTTCGCAGTTCTTGGCGTTCTCCGCCCGCTGCAGCGCGCTGGCGACGCGCTCCGGCCTGACCCCCGCCGCAAGCCGCTCACGCGCCAGATCCAGCATCTGCTTGGCGACGCCGACCGGCACTTCGTTCTGGATCCTCTGGCGCAGGGCGGCCGCTTCATTCAAGGCGGCGTCGCGCGCGGCCGTCACTTCGGCGCGCGCTTGCCGCTCGCGCTCCAGAACCAGTCGCAGGCCTTGGGTCTCGCGCTGCTGTTCTTCAAGCTCCAGCGCCTGCTCCCGCAAACCGACCATATAGGCGAGCGTCAGCAGGGCGAGGAAAGCCCCCAGCATAAGCACGCCCAGCAACAGCCTTACGAACTGGCTGCGTCGTCGGCGTTCGTCGTGAAACCCTTGACCCATGCGCCTCTCATTGCATCAACCGACCCGCGCTTCCTATAGAAATCCCGATATTGACCGAAACAAGGCCGTCGCCGAATCAGCGCAAAAAGCCGGCCATATTTTTCTTAACGACATGATCATATTTCGATTATCTTCGCCGAGCGTGGCCTCTGGCGCGGCGCCTCAAGGCCCGGTCGAACAAAGGACTGATCCACACTGTGATTTGTGGTGAGGAATGCTTGCAAATCGACCGTTCTATCGATGAATTG
>JBMLRS010000593.1:0-3751 GCA_049240905.1 Elsteraceae bacterium | reverse complement strand
ACCATAACCTGATCCTCAATTCAGGGGCCGAGGCGACCAGCCAATCCAAGGTCATAGGCGCGATCGAAGTGGCCGGCTCGATCACCGCGACGTCCGGAAAGATCAGCCTGGTCGGCGGCTCGGGGGGAACGCTCCTCGCGCAAGGCGACGGCGCCGGGCATGACAACGGCGTCCTGATCTCCGGCGTGATCGACGCCGGCTCCGCCGCGCTCATCCTCAAGGGCGTCGGCTCGCCCACCGCGACCAAGACCGACGCCAGCGGCGTGCTGATCTCCGGCGGAACCATCACCGCCGGCGACATCACCATTCAAGGCGGCGGCGGCGCGCTGGCGGGCGACGGCCTCGGCGCCGGCGTCAAGATCGCCAACGCGAACGTCAAGTCCACCGGCTCCGGATCGCTCTCCATCACCGGGGCGGCGATCTCGACCACAGGCGGCCAGCAAGGCGTGCTGTTCGACGGAACCGGCGGGCAGACCATCCAGTTCGGATCGGGCGGCCTGTCGATCGACGGCGACGCGCCATTGGCCCCTGGCGGCTTCGACATCATGACCACGGGCGGACTGACCAAGTTCACCGGATCCGGCTCCATGCTGATGACCGGCGACAGCCTGTCGATCGATCCGTCGAACGCCAGCTTCAAGACCAGCAAAGGCGACATGACGATTCAGCCGAGCGCCGGCTCGGTCTCGATCTCCGTCACCAATGGCGCGATGCCCGTCACGGGCGGTCTGTTGGCGATCTCCAATCAGGTGCTGGAATCGATCCAGGTCGCCACCAAGATCGGCCGCAGCGATCTGACCACGGAAACCAAAGTGATGTCAGGCCTGGCGATCCCCCAGGACCTGACCTTCTTCAGCGGGTCCGGCGACATCACGTTCGAGGGGCCGGTCAACGCCAAGACCGTCGGCGGCCAGTCCCTCACCGTGCAATCCAGCAGCGGCAAGGCGACTTTCCCCAGCCCCTTGGGCGCCACGACCCAGCTGAACGAGCTGCGGATCGAGACCAACGGCCATCCGGTCGTGCTGCCCTACCTCGAAGCCGACAAGCTCACCATCCGCGCGGGCGGCGGCGACGTGACCGAGACCAGCTCGATCAAGGTCGTCACCATGGCGGACATCGACGCCAACACCACGACCTTGACCAACCCCGCCAACAGCATCGGCGCGATCAAGGCGTCGGGCGGGCGGGCCGACATCATCGTGGATTCATCGGGAACGTCGCTCGCGGGCGGAACCCTGTCCGGGGATCTGACCGTGAAGAGCCCCGGCGCCCTGGCGATCACCGGCGCGATCGCCGCTAAGAACATCGACCTTGTCACGGACAAGACGATCATCGGCAACCCGGTCATGACGACGGAGACCCTCTCGATCGACGCGCAGGGCGGCGACATCTACACGCTGCTCGCCGGCGTGTCGGGCAAGCCGGCGGCCTATCTGGTCAATCTGAGGTCCGGCTTCATCACGGTGAACACCGTGCCTCTGCCGATCTTGCCGACGACTCCGACCACGCCGACGACCCCGACGGTGCCCACGGTGCCGACGACCCCGACGGTCCCGACCGTCCCGACGACGCCGACCACTCCCACCACGCCGACCGTCCCAACCACGCCGACGGTCCCGCTTGATCCGACTTCGCCGACGACGCCGACGACCCCGGCCCTGCCGACCGAGCCGAGCACGCCGTCATACCCGTCCACCGCGTCGATCCCGACCAATCCGGTGACGCTGATCTCGCCGACGCGCCCGACCGACGTGACGGTCCCCTTGTTCCCGCTCACGCCCAACGCGCCCTCGAACCCATCAGGCCCTGAGCAACCTGCTCCGCCCATTCTATCGATCATCGAGCCGACCCAGCCGCTTCAGACGCCGGTCGCGTATGTCTCCGACGACATGCCCTGCCTGGGCTTCGTCAAGCTGGTCGCCCGCGAAGGCCTTCACTACTTCCCGGAAGAATGGGAACGCGAGTGCGGCGGCGTCGAGAAATTGCCGACGCTCCAGGCCAAGCAATCCGATCCACCGAAGGACGACACCGATGAAACGGATCGTTCGAAGCTGACCATCCGGCCGATCATCCCGCCGGTCCTGTTCAGCTTGGGCCAGGGCGTGCAGTTGGGGACCAACCTTTCGAAACTGCGCGAGAAGCCTGAAAGCGCAGCTTTCAAACCGAACGCGTCAGACAAGCCGGGCGGGAACCCTTAAGCCGCGATTAACGCAAAAGTTTGCGGCGGGCGCTCACCTGCGCTTCTTTATAACAGCTTTTGTATGTATATATACGTATCGAAGCCAAAACATCGGCGGAATGAACATCATGCGCACTCCTTCGAAGGCCCGTAATCTGGATCAGGTCCGCGATCTGATCCTGAACCTACCCGAGAAAGACTACGCGTCCGTGGCGCAGTGCCAGCAGCGTGAAGCCGCTCTGATCAAGCCGACCAGCGCCCTCGGCAGGCTGGAGGAGCTTTCAAGCTGGCTCGCCGGATGGCAGGGGCGTCACCCGCCGCAATGCCGTAATCCGAAAACGATCGTCTTCGCAGGCAATCATGGCGTGGCGCGTCACGGCGTGTCCGCTTATCCGAGCGATGTCACCGCGCAGATGGTTCGAAGCTTTTCAACCGGCCGCGGCGCGGTGAACCAGCTCTGCCGCGCCTTCGGGTCGAAGCTGAGCGTCTATGATCTGAAACTTGACCTTCCGACGCGCGATTTCCTGACCGACGGTCCCGCGATGACCGACAAAGAATGCGCCGAGGCCATCGCGTTCGGCATGTCGGTGGTCGATCGGCGGACCGACGTGCTGGCGCTTGGGGAGATGGGCATCGCCAACACCACCTCCGCCGCGGCGATGTGCTACGGCATGTTCGGCGGATCCGCGCTGGAATGGACGACCATCGGCACCTTGCGATCGGAACAGACCTTCTACGACCGCAAGGTTCCCGCGGTGGAGGAGGCGCGGCGGCTTCACGCCGACAAATGCGTCGACGGGCTTGATTGGCTCGCCGCGGTCGGCGGGCGGGAGTTGGCGGCCATCGTCGGCGCCATCATCGCGGCCAGACAACAACGCGTGCCGGTCATTCTGGACGGCTATGTCTGCACCGCCGCGGCGGCGGCGTTATGGACGATCAACAGCGAGAGCTTGGATCACTGCCGGGTCGCGCTCAGCACGCCGGAGTTGAGCCATGTCACGCTCTGCGAAAAGCTGAGTCAGCGCCCTCTGCTCGATCTCGACATTCAGTTCGGGGAGGGATCCGGCTCCACGCTGGCCATGGGCCTCGTCAAGGCGGCGGTGGCCTGCCATGTCGGCATGGCGAGTTTCGCGGAAGCCAAGGTCGATATGGAGACCGCTCCAGACCTGCCCTTTCTCGAGACCGCGAAGCCCAGGCGCAGCGCTTTGCGCAGCATGGCGTGAAGCTCAGATATCTTCGCCGCCTCTCCGCCAGCATTGAGGTGGTCGCGACGTCAATCAGCGTGAGCGGCCGAATGAGAGAGAGCGCCGATTCAGCGGGCGGTCAGACGGCGATGATGAAGGGTTCGGACTTGGCCGCCATCTCCATCGGTCAGGAGACAGGGGTCTTCGCCCCGTGAATGTTGAAGCTTCGCATCGCCGCCGCATGGATTTGGCTGTTTCACGAAGGAGGGTCCCAACAACCCCGCTTGCCCCCCGGACGGGGATCGCCGATAATGATCTTGGGAGGCTGGCGATGGGCGGGTCCCTCGCCAACCCGGTCAGGTCCGGAAGGAAGCAGCCGTAACGAGTT
>JBMLRS010000592.1:0-1208 GCA_049240905.1 Elsteraceae bacterium | reverse complement strand
CATTTAACGGGGGAGCGATCGAAAGGCGCTTCTCAAGGCGCCCGCGAAGTCGCGAGCGAAGGCCTTGCCGTCGAAGAGGGAAAGCCCTTCGTAGGCGAGACGGGCGTTGGCGCGGAAGTCCTTGCGGCGCTGTTCGTCACGCGCCAGTTCGATCGCGATCGACACGAAATCGTCGCGGGTTGGGGCCACCATGTCGTCCATGCTGAGGGCCTTGTAGGTCGCCAGCGCGCGTCGGGCGATCGGATGCGCTCCGCCGCCGAAGCCGACGCTGAACACGCCTTGCCACGCGATGTCAGCGGTCAGGAAGCCCGGGGTCGGAAAGCCGTCGAGCACGATGTCGATGTCCTTCAGCGCCGCCAGCACTTCGCCATGCGCCGTCGCCGCCAGGAACGCGACCCGCTTCTCGTCGACGCCGTCGCGTTTCAGCCGCTCCAGCAGGCGCGCGCGGTATTCAGGGACGTTCGCCAGTTCATTGACGATCGTCAGGCGGGAGTCGGGAACGCCAGTGACGACCGAGGCGTAGGCGTCGATCGCGGAATATCCCATCGAGCCGGCGGGGGCGATCGCGGCGAAGGTGACGTAGCCCTTGGCGACGGAGGGGCTGGGCGTCAAGGCAGGCGCGGAAGCCAGCGGCGAGGATGCGATGAAGGCGCCGGGCAGCGTGAGCCAGGCTTGGGCCTTGTCGGCCTCCTCCACGCTGATCATCTCCGGCGTCGCGAGGGCGACGTCGATCTGCTCGGACGCGGTGGGATAGACGCGGTAGGGATAGGCCAACTGCAAGGGCGCGGCGCGATAATCAAACAACCCGGGCGGGTCCGTGACGGCGGGGTCGGTCGCGTCGATCAGGACGTCGTACTTCGAATTGCGCAGGCTGGCGGCGGACTCTTCGTCGGACAGGCCGGCGAATCCGCCGGCCGACGGGGCGGCGGTGAGGAAATGCAGCGCCGGCTCGATCCCCTGTTCCGGTAGATTGCGGATCAGTTCGGAGATCGCGCGGCTGGCCCCGCTGCCAACGGAGCGGTCGATCAGAAACGCGACGCGCAGCTTGCCTGCGGGATCCGCCGCCGGCGGCGTGGCGACCGGGGGCCGTTTGCCGGCGGAGAGCTTGCGCCGCCGGTCCGAATAGTCCTTCAGATCGTACATCGTCGCGGCGGCGTGGTGCGGCAGCGTCTTCATCAGAATGTCGAGCGCGACTGCTTGGAAGCTGT
>JBMLRS010000591.1:0-7911 GCA_049240905.1 Elsteraceae bacterium | reverse complement strand
TCTCGCCGCCCTCCTCATAGTTCAGCACGATCTGCAGCGCGAGCCGGGCCTTGTTGGGCCAGCGCGGATCCGGCGGGTTGGGGCCGTAGCCGACGAGATCGCGGGGGTAGGGCTGTTCGGTCATGGGCTGGCTCTCGACAGGAAAGGGAAAACGCGGTCAGTTGGGCGAGCGGCGTGCAATTTCTTGGCCGCGCTTATGGAGATGAGCATGACGGCGTTGGCGGGAAAAGTCGCTTTGGTCACGGGCGGGATGTCGGGCATCGGGCGGGCGATCTGCCGCCGCTTCGCGGAGGCTGGCGCGGCCGTGCTGATCGCCGATGTCACCACCACCGTGCGCGAAGGCGGCGTCCCCACTCACGAGATGCTGAGCGCGGAGGGCCATCGCGTCGCGTTTCTTCAGACCGACGTGTCGGACGAGGCGCAAGCGGCGGCGGCGGTGGCTGAAGCGGTTTCAAAATTCGGCGCGCTCGACGTGCTGGTGAACGACGCGGCGATCGGCGTCGGCAAACCCTTGCTGGAGACCAGCCTGGAGGAATGGAATCGCGTCTTCGCGGTGAACCTGACCGGGGTGTTTCTGATGTGCCGGGCCGGCGTCGCCCAGATGTTGCGGCAGCCGGAGGACGCTGGCGGCGTGCGTGGACGGATCGTCAACATCTCCAGCCAGCATGGGATGATCTGCGCGCCTGAAGATATCGCCTACGGCACGTCGAAGTCCGGCGTGGTCTACATCACCCGGCAGATCGCGGCGGATTACGCCAAGCAGGGAATCATCTGCAACGCGGTCGCGCCCGGCAAGATACTGACGGGGAAGACCGGTCGCGCGGTGGATCCGAAATGGTTGGAGTACAGCCATCAGCGCACGCCCATGCCACGGCTCGGGGTCCCCGATGACGTGGCGAAGGCGGCGCTTTTCCTGGCGACAGAACAGGCCAGCTACATGACCGGCGTGAATCTGATGGTGGACGGCGGCTGGATGGCCGCCTGATCCACTTCTAAGCGCTAGAGAACCGATTCAACCCAGCTGTAGAGCTGGCCCTTGGGCAGCGCGCCGATCTTGGTGGCGGCGGGCTGGCCGTCCTTGAACAGGATCAGGGTCGGGATGCCGCGCACGCCATAGCGGTTCGGCGTCTGGGGGTTTTCGTCGATGTTGACCTTCGCGACGGTAAGCTTGTCGCCCATGTCCTTCGACAGCTCTTCAAGAGCTGGCCCAATCATCTTGCATGGGCCGCACCATTCTGCCCAAAAATCGACCAGAACAGGCTGAGTCGATTTCAAGACGTCGGTTTCGAAGCTGGCGTCGGTTACTGCGTTCGTGGCCATGGTGACGGCCCTTTCATTTTGGTTTGGATCATCAGCCGCGACGCGATACGCGGTCAGGTCAAGGCGGCCGGTTGTTGTCAGGGGAATTTAGGGAGGCCATCCCCAACCGTCAAGATCACCAAATCGAAGCGGCTGAGTCGGGCTGCGCCCAAGGCGGGCGCAAGCGGATAAAAACGCCAACCCTATCCAGGTAGCGCCGCTTCGCTCGCGCGGTCGGGGATTGGGGAGAGGGCCTGCAGCCCTCCCCGTTTCCTGGTCAGCCCTTTGCGGGGGCGGTTGGGCTGGCGATGCGCTCGCGCAGCACCGTCAACAGCGGCTCAATCTCGCCGCCGCCGCGCTGGATCACCGAAGTGAATTCCTGCTGCTGGGTCACGCTCAAGCTGATGCCCTCGACCACGAGGTCGACGATGCGCAGCTTGCTGTCCTGCTCCGACTTCAGCACGCGCCAATCCACGCGCACCGGGCTCGCGCCGGGACGGTCGATCTGCACGCTGACCAGGGCGTGATTATCGCCCTCATGGCGCGCGCCGCTGACCTTGAAGGTCTCCCCCGAATAATCGGTGAAGCGCGCCGAATAGGTCGCGACGATCATGTCGCCGAACAGGGTGAGGAATTCGCGCCGCTTGGCCTCGTCCAACCCGCGCCAATAGCGGCCCAAAGTGAACCGACCGATCGCGGTGACGTCGAAGCTCTCGTCGAACAGCTTGCGGAACTCCTTGTTCCGCTGATCGACCGCGACCGACTTGTTCGACAGCAACGCGATCGCGCGTTCGCCGAGCGATTGGATGAAGGGGCCAGCTTCTTTGGTGATGTCTTTGCTCTGGGCGTGCGCGACAAAGGGCAGGCTCGCGAAAAGGCTCGCGGCGCTCAGCATGAATGAGCGACGAGTCGCGGAGCGGACAACGGACGGAAAAATCATGGAAGCGATCTACTCGACGTTACGGGCTATTGCTTCGAGGCGTTGGCCGTTTTGGTGGCGGCGTCCTCGTCGGTCAACAACTCGCTGGTGATGCCGGGATATTTGCGGTTCGGATTGGGCGCGCCGTTCAGGATCAGGTCGTTCCGGCGTTGGCGGGTCAGGCTGCGCAGGGTCGCGTAGTAATCGACCGAACCCGCTTCAATCTGGTCCGTGTATTCATAGGTGCGCGAGCGGCCGTCGATGATGTCGGCGCCCGTGCGGGCGTAGCCGGCGGTCGAGGCGGCCGGGCCGCTGACCCAAGTCATGGGATTGAACGCCATATCGACCACGAAGCCGACGATGTCCCGCGGATTGGTCGGGCCCAGCAGCGGGGCGACGACGTAAGGTCCGGCCTCGACGCCCCAAACGGCGAGAGTCTGACCAAAATCTTCCTCATGCGCGGGCATGCCGACGGCGGCAGCCAAGTCCACGATGCCCACGCCGCCGATCGTGTTCACGAAGAAGCGGGTGAAGGTGTAGCCGGCGCGACCGAACTCGCCCTGCAGCAACTCGTTCGCCAGGATGGCGGGCGTGGAGGCGTAGACGAGGATGTCGCGCACTCGATCGCGTAAGGGCTCCGGCACCACGAACTTGTAGCCGTCCGTCACTGGGCGCAGCACGTTCTTGTCGACGGCGTCATTGACGCTGAACACCGCGCGATTGACGCCCTGATAGGGGTCGTTCTCGGCGTCGTCCGCGAAAAGCGCCGGCTTCGTGGCGGAGCAGGCCGACAATCCGACGGCCAGCAGCGCCGCTACGGACAAGGAGGGCAGACGGCGAAACCAGGCGAAGCTCATTCTCAAACCCTCTAAGCGGCGGGGTCGAGAAGGCGGGGCCGCTCGCACCAAACGCTGCAACAATTCATGGCCTTCCGCTCGCTGGAACGGAAGCGCCATAGTTATATCATGGCGACTTTCGGTCTGTCACCCGCGCGCCGATTGATAGCGTCGATTTCCTGGTGACGAAAATTTGACTGGAAATAGATATAAGGATATCTTTATATGTGTAACTGAATTTTGCAATCGAGGCGTTCTTGGACCATTTGCTCGCAGGGCTTCGCGCCGCCGCCGAACCGACCCGCCTTCGCCTGCTGGCGTTGTGCGCGCGGGCGGAGCTGACGGTGAGCGATCTGACCCAGGTCCTGGGCCAAAGCCAGCCGCGCGTCTCTCGGCACCTTAAGCTGCTGTGCGACGCCGGCCTGCTCGATCGATTTCGCGAGGGGGCGTGGGCGTTCTACCGCCTCGCGCAACGCGGCCCAGGCGGCGAGCTTGCGCGCCGTCTGCTTGACATGATCCCGTCCGACGATCCGGCGCTCGCGTTGGATCTGGCGCGGCTCGAGGGGGTCAAGGCCTCGCGCGCGACCGTCGCCGCGCAGTATTTCGGCGAGAACGCTGGCAGTTGGGATCGCATCCGCGCGATGCATGTCGATGAGGCGGAGGTCGAGGCGGCGCTTCTGCGCGCCTTCGATCAGCCCAGAATCGACGATCTGCTGGATATCGGCACCGGCACCGGCCGCGTGCTGGAGCTCATGGCGCCGCGAATCGAGCGTGGCCTTGGCGTCGATCAGAGCCGTGAGATGCTGGGCGTGGCGCGCGCCAATCTTCAACGCGCGGGCTTCAGCCATTGCAGCGTGCGCCAGGCCGACTTGTTTCAGTTGCCTTTGCCGGCCGACTCGTTCGACGCCGTCACGATTCACCAGGTGCTGCATTTCCTCGACGACCCCTCGGTCGCCGTGCGGGAGGCCGCGCGGGTGCTGCGGCCGGGCGGCCAGATGGTGATCGTTGATTTCGCGCCGCATCAGATGGAGGAGCTGCGGGAGCGCCACGCGCATCGCCGACTCGGCTTCCGCGACTCCGAGGTGCGCGACTGGATGACCGCGGCGGGGTTGCTTCCCGCCGGCGATCAGCATCTGCCTGGCCAACCACTCACCGTCGCGCTGTGGCGCGCCGTTCGTCCCAACCCCGCCGCGTCGCCCGCGCCGGCTTTCGCGGCCCGACCCGAAAGCCTGACCGTCGGGTCCGACTAACCCTTCTCCGATCGCTCACTCGAGGATTTCTCCATGTCCGGCGCCCCGATCCGCGTCTCCTTCGAATTCTTCCCGCCCAAAACGCCGGAGATGGAGGCGACCTTGTGGAACTCCGTCACCCGGCTGGCGCCTTTGTCGCCGGCCTTCGTCTCCGTCACTTACGGGGCGGGAGGCTCGACTCGGGAGCGCACGCACGCGACCGTGCGGCGGATCCGGCAGGAAACCGCTCTGGATCCGGCGGCCCATCTGACCTGCGTGGCGGCGACGACGGAGGAGATCGACGCGGTCGCGCGGGACTATTGGAATTCCGGCGTGCGCCACATCGTCGCCCTGCGCGGCGACATGCCCGGCGCCGCGCCCGGGGAGATGATTCCCTACGCGCCGCATCCGGGCGGATACGCCTACGCCGTGGATCTCATCAAGGGCTTAAAGCGCATCGCCGACTTCGAGATCAGCGTCTCCGCCTATCCCGAAGGCCATCCGGAGGCGACCTCGCTGGACGCCGACCTCGACATTCTGAAAGCCAAGATCGACGCCGGCGCCAGCCGCGCGATCACCCAGTATTTCTTCGACGTCGAGCATTACGAGCGCTACCTGGAGAAGGCGCGCGCGCGCGGCATCACGGCGCCGATCGTGCCCGGCATCTTGCCGGTGACCAATTTCGGCCAGCTTGTGAAGTTCAGCGCCGCCTGCGGGGCGAGCGTGCCGGATTGGCTGTTCAAGCTGTTCGACGGCCTCGACCAGGACCCCGAGACCCGCAAGCTGGTCGCCGCCACCGTCGCCACCGCTCAGGTGCAGAAGCTGCGCGCCCTCGGCGTGGAGGAATTCCACTTCTACACGCTGAACCGCGCCGAACTGGTGCTGGCGATCTGCCGCCATCTCGGAATCCGCGCACAGCCAGCTGAGGCTCCGAAGGCCGCCTAACCGCCGCAACGGCCAAGATCGGGCGGCGCGCGCCGCCAGGTCTGGGTCTGGCCCAGCAGCGGGATCAGCCAATAGCCGCGCAGCTTCAACTGGTCCGGGCCATGCCGGCGGATGATCGCCGGATAGCGATGGCCATCCTCAGGGTTATAGATGTCGCCATCCTTCCAGGCGCCGGTTTCGTCCTGACGGAAACCGGCCATCAAAGTCAGGCCGCAGAGCGGTTGGCCGCGCTTGGCGGGATCGGGATTGTTGCGGTCGAGCGGTGGCGGGCCGGGTTCCGGCTTCATCCAGACCAACCGACCGCACAGCGACGCGCTGTCCGGGCAGGGCGCGATCTCGATCGCGCCTTCGCCGTTCTCGACCAGCCAAACCCCGACGGGCGGCTCCTCCGCGCCCGCCGCGCCTGCCCATAAAACCAGCAGAAACGCCGCGTGAATCCTTTTTAGAATGTGCTCTGACTCCTCAGGAAGCGCAGGCGGTCGATCGACTGAACCTTCACCTCCTGACGCTTGCCGCCGCGCAGGACCTGCAGACTGATCTCCGATCCCGCCGGTCCGGTCGCCCAGACCCGCTGATAGAAATCAGGTAGACTGCGCACGTCTTGGCCGCCGACGGAGAGAATCACGTCGCCGCTCTCGACTCCTGCGGTCGCGGCCGGGCTTTCCGGCGCGACGCGGGCCACCACCACGCGGCCCGGCGTGTCCTGCGACGTGACGCCCAACCAGGGGCGAGGCGGCGACAAGCTGCGGCCCGCGGCCAGCAGGTCGCCCATCACCGATTTCAGAAGGTCGACCGGCACGAACATATTGCCGGGCATGCGCGGCTTATCCAGCGCGTCCTGCACCACCAGCGATCCGACGCCTAGCAGCTTGCCGTCATTGCCGATCAGCGCCGCGCCGCCGAAATTCTGGATTGGTGGCGAGGTGAACAGCGCCTCGTCCAGCATATACTCCCAATAGCCGGCGAACCGACGCTTGGAGACCAGCATGACCGGCTCCGCAACCGGCGGCAGGCCGAGCGCGGCGTTGCCGGCGGCGGCGGCCAGCGCCGTCTCCTGCGCCGGCAGGGCGCTCGACTGCCCAAGCGGCATCGGCTTGACCCCCAAGGGCAGCGCGGTGCGGATGAGGCCCAGCCCCGTGTCATGATCATAGCCCACGATCGACGCCGGCAGGCTCCGTCCGCGCGCCGTCACCTCGACCGTTTCCGCCTCCAGGATAAGATATCCGATCGTGACGATCAGGCCAGAGCGGTCGATCACCACGCCGGTGCCGGTCCGGGTCGTGCCTAGGCTGGCGGCGGAGCGCGCCTGCGAGGTGGTCGTGGTCTTGATCGCGACCAACGCCTCGAGGCTGGCTGCGGCTGCGGCGAAGGGCTGGTCGGGCGGGTTGCCCGCGCGCGCGGGGCTGATCGCGGCGAGCGCGGCGAGCGTCGCCAGGAAGGTACGCCGGAAGAGTAGGGTCACCGCCATCAGTCGCCCCTTCGTCGTTGATCTGCGCGCAGCTAGCAACGCCTGTGCCGCGCCTCCAAGAGATAATCATGTCGCTGCGATCAGTTCGACTTCAAGTGCGACGCGCGTTCCCGCTATGATGACGAATGCCGAATGACTCCTCCGTCTTCCCCGCTCCCGCGGCGAGCCCCGATTATCTCAAAGGTCTGAACCAGGCGCAGCGCGCCGCCGTCGACGCGCTTGACGGCCCGGTGCTGGTGCTGGCCGGCGCCGGCACGGGCAAGACTCGGGTGCTGACCACCCGGATCGTCCAGATCATCCACACCCGTCGCGCCTGGCCGTCCGGCGTGCTGGCCGTGACTTTCACCAACAAGGCCGCGCGCGAGATGCGCGAACGTATCGCCGCCGTGATCGGCCCGATGGCGCAGGACATCTGGCTGGGCACCTTCCACGCCATGGCCGCGCGCATCCTGCGCCGCCACGCCGAGCTGGTCGGGCTGAAATCAAACTTCACCATCCTCGACACCGACGATCAGATCCGCCTGCTGAAGCAGCTGATCGCCGCCGAAGGCATTGACGACAAGCGCTGGCCGGCGCGCGCGCTGTTGGGCGTGATCGATCGCTGGAAGGATCGCGGCCTGACCCCGGACAAGGCCCCCGCCGCCGAGGGCGGGGAGATGGCCGGCGGCAAGCTGATCAAGCTCTATCGCGATTATCAGGCGCGCCTGCTGACCCTGAACGCCTGCGATTTCGGCGACCTGATGCTGCATTGCCTGACCCTGTTCCAGCAGAATCCGGAGGTGCTGGCGCAGTATCAGAACAAGCTGAAATACATCCTGGTCGACGAGTATCAGGACACCAACGTCTCGCAGTATCTGTGGCTGCGGTTGTTGGCCCAAGGCCACAACAACATCTGCTGCGTCGGCGACGACGATCAGTCGATCTATGGCTGGCGTGGCGCGGAGGTGGAGAACATCCTGCGCTTCGAGAAGGATTTTCCCGGCGCGCAGATCATCCGGCTGGAGCAGAACTACCGCTCCACTGGCAATATCCTGGCCGCCGCTGGCGGGTTGATCGCGAAGAATCAGGGCCGGCTCGGCAAGACACTCTGGACTGACGATCAAGCCGGCGATCCGGTTCGCCTGTTCGGCGTGTGGGACGGGGTCGAGGAGGCGCGCAAGATCGGCGACGAGATCGAGGCGCTGCAGCGCAAGGGCGTCTCCCCCGGCGAGATCG
>JBMLRS010000590.1:0-1424 GCA_049240905.1 Elsteraceae bacterium | reverse complement strand
ACCTCGATCAGGCCGCAGAGACCTGGGAGCGGCTTGGTTTCTTTCTGACCCCGAAAAGCGGACACCCCGACCTCGGGTCGCAGAACCGCTGCGCCATCATGCATGGCGACTACATCGAGTTGTTGAGCCCCGGCGACCATGCGGCGACGCGGTTTTTCAGCGATTACCTGCAGAAACGCGAGGGCATGGCGGCTCTCGCCTTGCGCACGAAGGACATCCCGGCGTCGCGCCAGATCCTGGAGAAGGCCCGCTTCGCCACTTCGGAGCCGATCAGCTTCTCGCGGCCCTTGATCACGCCGTCGGGCGCGACGGAGACCGCCCGCTTCACCATCGCCCTGCTGGACCCGGACCAACCGCCGGGCGCGCAGATGTTCGGCTGCCATCACCACACGCCGCAGCATATCTGGACGACCGGTTACGAACAGCACCCGAACCGAGCCGAGCGCATATCGGCGATCATTTATGGCGCGCCCGAGGCCGCCAAATCCGCCCGGATATTCGAACGGGTCTTTGACAGCATGGGGCGCGGCGGAGCGAACAAGTCGATTGAAGTGCCGACCGGCGACGTGCCGATCTTCGTGCTGTCCGACGAAGGGATTCCCAAGACCTATCCTGGGGCGGGGGTCGACGCTCCGACGCCGGGCTTCGTCGGCATGTCGATCCAGGTCTATGACCTTCATGAGACGGCGCGGGTGCTCACCGCGAACGGCGTGCCGTTCTTCGGCGCATCGGCCATCCATCTGCTGGTCGCCCCCGAACACGCCAACGGCGTGCTGCTGGAGTTCTATCGCCGTCAGGACGGCCCCTAGAGCTTGATCCGCTTACCTTGAAGCGGATCTTGTTCATAACATTATGAAAAATGCGGGTTTTCGGCTTTTGGCGATTCAGGCCAAGGTGAAGACGCGCCGAGCCTTTCAGCCCCGAGCGTCGGCCTCGAGCGCCGGGTAGGCGGGATCGGAGATGAAGTCGAACGGCCCGCCGAAATCGTCGACATAGGCCATATGGGTGATCAGCCCCGCGCCCGCCGTCCACAAATGAAGGTGATAGCCGGGCGGCTCCATCCGGATGCGCGAGTCCTGCGCGTCGATGAAATTGAGCATGACCTGATGCGCCGTGCTGGGCGCGATGCTGCCCATCGTGCCCGCCCAACGCCTTTGGATCGGGCGATGGTGATGGCCGCAGAGCACGCGCTCGACGTTCGGATGGCGGCGGACCACCTCGGCCATCGCTTCGCCGCCGCCGCACTTGATCCGATCCATCGCCAGTATCCCCGTGTCGAAGGGCGGATGATGCATGAAAATGACCGTGGGACGGTCAGGGGCCTCAGCCAACGTCCGCTCGAGCCAAGTGAGGCGATCGGCGCAGAGCTCGCCCTCCGTGCGTCCGGCGATCACGCTGTCGAGGCCGATCAGCCGAACGGGCCA
>JBMLRS010000589.1:0-1620 GCA_049240905.1 Elsteraceae bacterium | reverse complement strand
GAAATGGCCGCTGCTGGACCAGCCGCCCGGCCAGCGCACCATGCTGATCGATCTACTGTCAGGCCTGTTCCACTATCGGTCCGACACGCGCTACCTGTCGCCGGCCCCGCTCTATCACGCGGCGCCGATGCGCCATTCCATGACCGTGCTGAAACAGGGCGGAACCGTGTTCGTCATGGAGAAGTTCGACGCGGAGGAAGCCCTGGCGACCATCCAGCGGGAGCGGATCACCCATAGCCAATGGGTGCCGACCATGTTCGTGCGCATGCTGAAGCTGCCGCCGGAGACGCTCGCCGGCTACGACGTCTCCTCCATGCGCTACGCGATCCACGCGGCGGCGCCCTGCCCGATCGACGTGAAGGAGAAGATGATCGCCTGGTGGGGCCCGATCATCCACGAATATTACGCCGGCACGGAGAACAACGGCTTCTGCGCGATCACCACGGAAGAGTGGCTGACCCATAAAGGCTCGGTCGGCCGCGCCGCGCTGGGGGAGCTGCATATCTGCGACGAGACGGGCGCGGAGCTACCGATCGGCGCGGAAGGCGAAGTCTATTTCGCCAACGGCCACCAATTCTCCTACCATAACGACCCGCAGAAGACCGCCGGCAGCCGCAACGCCATGGGCTGGACAACGCTGGGCGACATCGGCCGGCTGGACGAGGAAGGCTACCTCTATCTGGTTGACCGCAAATCCTTCCTCATCATCTCCGGCGGCGTGAACATCTACCCGCAGGAGATCGAGGACGCGATCCTCTCCCACCCCAAGGTGGCGGACGTCGCGGTGATCGGCGCCCCGAACGAGGATTTCGGGGAGGAAGTGAAAGCCGTCGTCCAGCTGCTGAACATGGCCGACGCCGGCGCGGAACTGGAGGCGGAGATCATCGCCCTCTGCCGCGCCCGCATGTCCGCCTACAAATGCCCGCGCACGGTGGACTTCACAGCATCCCTGCCGCGCCAGCCGACCGGGAAACTGTTCAAGCGCCTGCTGAAGCAACAATATTGGGCGCGAACCTAGCTGTTCAGTCCCGGCATTTAATGCATCGGATATAGCGCGCCTTCAACTTAGCGTGAATCGCGCAACGCGGAAAACGCGCTAATCAAGCAGCGATTCTTCGTTCATTTGCGACGGCTGCTGCGCGAGCGGCGGCTCGTTTCCGGCGTTCACGCGGTTCGCGGGCGTCGTGGTCTCCGACAGCAGTCCCGGCACGACGGATTTGCTGTTGCTCTCGCCGCTGACCACGCTGGCGATCACCTGACCATTGGCCCCGCCGGTGTCGGCGGCGTCGACCTTGATCGTCGGCGCGTTGACCAGCGGCGCGCCGGTGCCGCCAACCGTCGCCGGGGAGATCGGGATGAAGGCGCCGCTGGGAGTCGCCGTGACCAACTGCTGCGCGGCCTGTGCGTTCGGCTCGGCCTGCTGCGCCGGCGTTTCGCTGGTGAAGCTCCCGCCGAGGGCGAAATTCACGCTCGGCGTCAGCGACGGCGGCGCTGGTGGGAAGACGATCGCGCCGAGGGACCGATCGATCAGGATGGCGGCGACGATCGCCTCGACGATGGCCGAGGGCCGGCTCGGCGCGCTGGCCAGCGGCGCGACCCGGGCGAGGGGGGGCGCGCTTG
>JBMLRS010000588.1:0-1866 GCA_049240905.1 Elsteraceae bacterium | reverse complement strand
CCGTCCGCGCGCTCGCCGATCTGCGCCGGGTCAGCGCTCGGGTTCGCGCGCCGGAGGCCTTGATCGCCTTCGCCAATCCCACCTTTCAAGGACCGCAAAAAGGCCAGCGGCCGACGCTGCCGAGCGCGGGCTGTCGCGACGGGGCGGGGATGGCTCCTGCGGCGCTGCGGGCGCTTGACCCCCTGCCGGACACCGAGGCGGAGGTTCGCCTGGTCGCGAGCCGGCTGGGCGGCGACCGCGCGGCGCTTCGGCTGGCGGCGGCGGCGAACGAACCAACCTTGCGCGCCGAGACGCTAACCCGTTACCGGGTCGTCTATTTCGCGACCCATGGACTGCTTCCAGGCGAGTTGCGCTGCGCGAACGAGCCGGCGCTGGCGCTCTCTCCGCCGGTCGGCGATCAGGCGACGGCCGCGACTGACGGCCTGCTCGAGGCGAGCGAGATCGCGACCTTGCGGATGAACGCGGACCTTGTCGTGCTCTCAGCCTGCAATACGGCGGCGGAGGGTCAAAGGTTCGGCGGCGAAGCGCTGTCGAGTCTGTCCGAGGCGTTCTTCCAGGCTGGCGCCCGCTCGCTGCTGGTGACCCATTGGAAAATCGCCTCAGCCGAAACCGTGCGGCTCGCCACGGGGCTCTTCGACCGCCTCAACGCCGACCCGTCTATGGACGCGGCGGCCGCGCTCTCCGGCGCGCAGGCGGCGATGATCGCCGATCCGCGAACCGCGCACCCCGTTTTTTGGGCCGCCTTCTCTCTGGTCGGCGACCGCCGCGCCAGCCAGGACCTCGCCGGAGCCGGGCGCCAGGCCGCGCTCCGTTAAGCCCTACCCCCGAGACGTCGGTCGGGAGAGCTGGAAGGCGCCGCTCAGATGCCGGCGCAGCAACAGGCTCGCCACCTCGACGTCGCCCCGTTCGATGTTGTCCAGGATCGCCAGATGCTCCATCGACGAGGCGACGACGCGCTCGACCCCATAAACCCAATCGTAATTGTCCAGACGCCTGAGCCGGTTATGCTGCTGGACGGCGGCCAGTACGAAGCGGTTGCCGCTGGCCGCGGCCAAGCCCTCGTGAAAGGCGGCGTTCATCTCGAAGAACGCGACGCTGGCCCCCGGTCGCCATTCGTCCGTCATCGCGGCTTGATGAGCTTTCCGCATCGCTGAGATCCAGGTGGGATCGACCTTGAAGGTCGGCTCCAGCAAGCCGGCCGGCTCCAGCATCATGCGGAAACGATAGCTCTCGCGCCTCACCTCGCGGCTGCGTTCAATCGAAGGGAAACGCCAGCCATATCCGGCGCTGCGTTCCGCCAAACCCACCTCGGCCATCTTGCTCAAGGCGCGCAGCAACAAAGGCCGTGGGACATTATAGCGTCGCATCAGATCCGCCTCAGAGGCATGATCCGAAAGCCGACTCGCCGTATGGTCGCGCGCGATCTCCGCAAGCAGCGCGTCGGAAGCGTCGGACGCTGCGGCCGGCGAAGCGACGGCCACGTCTTCGGCCGGCTTGGCTAAGGAATAGCCGGCGCCCGCCGACCAGTCCGCGACGCCGAGGGCGCGAAGGTGAGCCAGCGCCGCCCGAACGGGCGTGCGGGACACCTGAAGCGCCTTAGAGAGCCGATGCTCCGAGAGGCGCTGACCGATCTCGAACCGCTCCTCCCGCGCGAGCAGGAGGATGCGATCAGCGAGATCTCGTTGCAGTCGATTGGGTTCTTTGCTCATGTTCGCGCCGATTTCACATTATATCATTATATTTTAATATGTATTGTGTCGAGATAAAATACCATATTATCTATGCGCATGACTATCGCGACGCCTTTCCCTGAAATCCGGCTCTCCGGCTCCCCGCGCGAGCGCGGACGGCAGTATGGCGCGGCGG
>JBMLRS010000587.1:0-2858 GCA_049240905.1 Elsteraceae bacterium | reverse complement strand
CGCAGCGCAGATCGGATGCGCCGCTTGATCCTGCTTCCCAAAGAACTGCCGACTGGCGTTGTAGGTTTCGCGCCGCCCGGCCGTGTCCTCGATCGCGGGCGGGACATAGGGCAGCGCGCGCAGGGCGTCGGTCGCCGCCTCCGGCAGCAGATGCTCCAGCAACCAATGACGGAATGGAACATCCCCACGCTGCGCGCGATTTAGGGAGTCCAACAGGTGCTCGGCGATTGCGGTCCCGCTGATCATCGCGGCCCCGCGAACGGCGAGAACAACATCCGCTTCATCCCGGCGGACAACGCGTGGCGCTTCAACTCGCGCCGCGCCACCGCCTTGCTGACCATCCAGTTGAACATCACGCAGCGCCGCACGCCGACATAGGGGTGATGGCCGTGCCAGGAATGATCGGTGCGGCGGAAAGCGATCAGGAAGCCGTCCAAGGGCGGCGCCTCCGCGACGTAATCCTCCAGATCCTCGCCGTTGCGCAGCAAGCGCAGCCGGCCGCCCGCATGCGGCCAGCCGTCGTTCAGATAGAGCAGCGCCGTGACCAGCTTGTCGCGGCTGTCGGTATGGATCCGCCCGTCCTTCTCCTGCGCGCGGGAGCGCAAATGGATCATCAGCGCCTCCGGATCGAGCGCGACCCCAAACTTTCGGGCGAAGGCGTCGGTCACTTCCGGTCGGCGGAGCGCGCGCATCAGCCGGCCCAAACCATCGTCAGACGCCTCCTCCGGCGCCGGGGCCAGCCCGCCAAAATCAGACAACGGAAAGGCCGCGCGCGCCGCCGCGCAATCAGCGGGGCCTAGGAAATCAGGCAGCAGCAGATGATCGAACGGATCGGCGCCAAGCGGCGTCGCTTCAAAGGCCTCAAGGGCCAATCGCGCGAAGGGCGGCGATCTTCTTTCTTCCTGCGGGAGCGTCGCGACGGCGTGCATGTCTTCCGACCTTCAGTGACCAGCCGCGTCGGAGTGCCCCGATCCGAACCACCGCTCATTGACCCAGATCAAGATGGGAGGATCTCCTTGAATTAACCGATCGATCGGTTAATCTTTGCGCAATCAATGAACGCCGTCCCAAGGGAGATCGACATGAGCGAACTGTTCGAGGCGCATCGCGCGCAGCTGGAGGCGGCGGTCGCCGCCGCCCGCACCCGTGGCTTCTGGAGCGCCTATCCTGAGTCCGCCAGAGCCTATGGCGAAACCGCCCCGGCGGAGGGCAAAGCCGCCTTCGAAGCGCTGCTCGGCAAGCCGTTCGAACTGGACCAGCCCTCAAGCGGTCGGGTCGGCGAAGAGAAATCCCCGTACGGTCTGACTTTGGGCGTGACCTACCCGACCGCCGACGCCGCCACCCTGGCCAAGACCGCAGCCGCCGCGGCCGCCTCCTGGGCCAAGGCGCCGATGACCACGCGGGTCGGCGTCTGCCTTGAGATCGTGAAACGCATCAACGCCGCAAGCTTCCTGATCGCCCACGCAGTGGAGCACACCACCGGCCAGGCCTTCGCCATGGCGTTCCAGGCCGGCGGCCCGCACGCGCAAGACCGCGCGCTGGAGGCGATCGCCTACGCCTATGACGAGATGAGCCGCATCCCCGGCGCGGCTCTCTGGGAGAAGCCGGCGGGCAAGAACATGCTGCGGCTCGACAAAGCCTTCACGTTGGTCCCACGCGGCGTCGGCTTGGTGATCGGTTGCGCGACCTTCCCGACCTGGAACGGCTACCCGGCGATCTTCGCCGATCTGGCGACCGGCAACGCGGTGATCGTGAAGCCGCATCCGGGCGCGGTGTTGCCGCTCGCGATCTCCGTGAAGATCGGCCGCGCGGTGCTGAAGGAGCAGGGTTTTGACCCCAACCTGCTGCTTTTGGCCGCCGACAGCGCGGCCGCGCCGCACGCCAAGACCCAGGCCGAGCGGCCACAGATCGGGATAGTCCATTAAAAAGGCTACACCCGGTTAGGCGGTTTTCTGCCCGCGAACCAGTAGGGGAAGCAGCTGTTCACCGAAGAGGCCGGCGTGAACAGCATCGTGATCCATTCCACCGATAACTTCGCAGGCATGTGCCAGAACATCGCCTTCTCGCTGTCGCTCTATAGTGGCCAGATGTGCACGGCCCCGCAGGCGATCTTCGTGCCCAAAGGCGGGATCCAGACCGAGGCCGGCCCGAAAAGCTTCGATGAGGTCGCAGCCGGGATCACCGGCGCGGTCGACGCGCTGCTGTCCGACCCGGCCCGCGCGGCCGGCGTGCTCGGCGCGATCCAGAACCCGGCGACGCTCGAGCGGGTCGCGGCATCGCGCGGCCTAGGCAGGATCCTGCGGGACAGCAAAGCCCTCGAAGGCGCGGCGCGCACCGCCACCCCGCTGATCCTGGCGGTCGACGCCAAAGACGAGGCGGCCTATCTGGAGGAACGTTTCGGCCCGATCAGCTTCATCGTCGCGACCGAAAACGCCGCGAGCGCCGTCGCCATCGCCGCCAAGACCGCGAAGGAAAAAGGCGCGATCACCGCCGCGCTCTACTCGACCGACGACGGCTTCATCGACGCCTCGGCGCCCGCCTACGCCCAAGCCGGCGTGGCGCTGTCGGTCAATCTGACCGGCGGGATCTACGTCAATCAAAGCGCCGCCTTCAGCGACTATCACGTCTCCGGATCGAATCCCGCCGGCAACGCCTGCTTGACGGACGCGGCTTTCGTCGCCAATCGGTTCAGCGTTCTGTGCGTCCGCCGTCCGGCCGCCGCCTAGCCTAAGGAGCCGAAAAGCCATGGCCGACGCGTTCATCTGCGACTTCACCCGCACCCCGATCGGCCGCTTCGGCGGCGCCCTGAAGGACGTGCGGCCCGACGATCTGGCGGCCCATCCGTTGCGCGTTCTGAT
>JBMLRS010000586.1:0-1156 GCA_049240905.1 Elsteraceae bacterium | reverse complement strand
TCAACGCCGATCTGATCGCCGCGCTGGAGCCGGATCTGGCCGGCCGCCACGCGAAAGCCCTGTTCTTTAAGGAGGAGGCGCATCTCGATCCCCGGCAGGCGTTGGCGGCCTTGGCGAACAGGTTAGGGCCGGCGATCCGCTGGGGCGTCGAGGCGGATCCGAGGGACGCCACCGGCGTCGATCTGCTCTTGGATTGCCGGGGCTACGCCGCCGCGCCGGACCTTAAAGATCTGCGGGCGGTGCGCGGCGAGATGCTGGTGCTGCGCCAGCCGGAAATTTCCCTATCCCGGCCGATCCGGCTGCTGCATCCGCGCTTTCCCGTCTATGTCGTGCCGCGCGGGAACGGAAATTTCATGATCGGCGCGACCATGGTGGAGAGCGATTCCCGCGCCGGGGTCACCGCACGCTCGGCGCTGGAGCTGCTGTCGGCGGTCTGGACCCTGACCCCGGCCTTCGGCGAGGCGGAGATCATCGAAATGGGGGCCAATCTGCGTCCAGCTTTCCCGGACAATCTGCCGGCCTTCCGACGCGATGGCGATGTGTGGCGGGTGAACGGCCTCTATCGCCACGGCTTTCTGCTGTCCCCCGCTGTCGCCAAGCGCGCGGTCGAGGCGGCGTTACAACGGGAAACCCTATGCGCGTGATCCTGAACGGCAAGCCGCGCGAGACCGAAGCGCTCACCCTGGCTGGTCTGCTCGCGGAGTTTCTCCAGGCGATCGGCGCCCCGCCGGACGCGCGCGTGGCGACCGCGCTCAATGGCGAATTCGCGCCCAAGGGCCTGCGCGCCGGCCTCAAGCTGAACGACGGCGACCAGGTCGAGATCGTCGCCCCGATGCAGGGCGGATAGATGAAGATTTATGGCAAGGAGCTGCCGGCCCGGATCATGGTCGGCACCGCGCTCTATGATTCTCCGGCGGTGATGGCGGCGGCGATCAAGGCGGCGCAACCGGGGGCGATCACCGTGTCGTTGCGCCGGGAAGGTGCGCAAGGCGCCGCCGCCGGCGGGCGCTTCTGGGGTCAGGTGCAGGAGATTTGCAATGCTACCGGCGCGGCCGTGCTGCCGAACACCGCCGGCTGCCATTCCGCGAAGGAGGCGATCACCACCGCGCAGATGGCGCGCGAGGTGTTCGGCGTAGAATGGATCAAGCTGGAGGTG
>JBMLRS010000585.1:0-4370 GCA_049240905.1 Elsteraceae bacterium | reverse complement strand
CTGCTGGTCGGATCCAGCATCGGCGCCTGGGTTGCGGTGAAGGCGGCGCTGGCGCGGCCGGACCGGGTGGCCGGGCTCGTCACGATCGCCGCCGCGCCCGACTGCACCGAGGATCTGATGTGGTCGGGCATGGACATGTTCCAGCGGCTGGCCTTGGCCACCGAGGGCGTGGTCGATCTGCCGTCGGAGTATGGCGAGCCCTATCCGATCACCCGCGCGCTGATCGAGGACGGGCGGCAGAATCTGGTGCTGCGCGCGCCTTTGCCGATCGAGTGTCCGGCGCGGCTGCTGCACGGAACGGCGGATCCCGACGTGCCGGTCGCCTGTAGCTTGAGACTGGCCGAGGTGATGGCGAGCCGGGATCTGCGCGTCACCTTGATCAAGGGTGGCGACCACCGGCTCTCCCGCCCGGAGGATCTGGCTCTGACCGAAGCGGTGATCCTGGAGCTGGCTCAGCTGGCCGCGAGCAAGGCGGCCAAGCCCTCGCGGTAGGTCGGGTAGGCCAGGGTAACGCCCAGCTCGGTCTTGATCCGGTCGTTGCGCACCCGCTTGTTCTCGCCATAGAAGCTCGCCGCCATCGGCGACAAGGTCGCTTGATCGAATGGCAAATCCGGCGGTATCGGCGCGCCCAGCAGCTCGCAGGCATGCGCGATCACATCCTGCGGCGGGGCGGGAAGATCGTCGGCGAGGTTATAGGCGGCGCCGGGGTTGGGACGATCGATCGAAGCCTCCAGCACGGTCGCGATGTCGTCGCGATGGATGCGGCTAAAGAACTGGCCGGGCTTGATGATGCGGCGGGCGCGGCCTTCGCGCACGGTGTCGAGCGCGCTGCGGCCTGGGCCGTAGATCCCGGCGAGGCGGAACAGATGGACCGGCAGGCCGGTGTCCAGCCAGCCTTGCTCAGCCTCCACCCGGCGTTGTCCGCGAACGCCGGCGGGGCGCAGATCGCCGGTCTCATCCACCCAGTCGCCGCCGCGATCGCCGTAAACCCCGGTCGTGGACAGATAGCCCACCCATCGCGCCTTCGCCGCGCGCAGGTCCGCGCCATGCAGATCCAGCACCGGGTCGCCCAGATCGTCCGGCGCGATCGAGGTCAGCAGATGGGTGCAGGACATGAAAACGCCTGGATCCAAGGGATGATCCCGGTCGAAGCGATGCGTCTCAGGATCGTCGCTGGGGCGCCGGCTGGTGCCCGAGACCCGCCATCCCCGCGCGCGCAGCCGCTCCGCCAGCGCCTGCGCGGAGTAGCCCATGCCGAAGCAAAAAAGATGGTTCATCGCCGCGCTCTCATGCCACAAAGGCGCTCTCATGCCATCCGCCGGTTTCCTTGTCATTCTGATTGCGCTGGGCGCCTTCGCCGTCGCGCCCGCGCTCGCTCAACAGCAGAGGCCGGGCGCCGCGGTCCCGGCCACGCCGGAGCAGGAGTATCAGCGCTGCCAGCAACGGGTGGAGCAGGACCCCTCCGCCGCATTCGAATTCGCCAATGGCTGGATCCAGCGCGGCGGCGGCGATCCGGCGCGCCATTGCGTGGCGATGGCGCTGATGCGGCTGAAGCGTTTCAACGACGCGGGCCAGGCGTTGGAGCGGCTGGCGCAGGGCATGTCCGCGCGCAACGCCGCGCTGCGGGCCGACGCGCTGCAGCAGGCCGCGCAGGCTTGGCTCCAGGGCGAACAGCTGGAGCGCGCGAACGCCGCCCTCACCACCGCGCTGGGCCTGTCGCCGAACAATCCCGATCTGCTGATCGACCGCGCCATCGTGCTCGGCCTCGCCAAGAACTACGGCGCGGCGGCCGAGGATCTGAACCGCGCGCTGCAGATCGCGCCGCAGCGGACGGACGCGCTGGTGCTGCGGGCGACCTCGCGCCGGTTCCTCGATCAGCGCGATCAGGCCGCCGCCGACGTTGAGGCCGCTCTGAGGCTGGATCCCCGCAACATCGACGCTCTGCTGGAGCGAGGGCTTCAGCGTCGTCTGGCCGAGAACAAGGCCGGCGCCCGCGCGGATTGGATGGCGGTCTTGTCGATCGGACCGGAGACGGCGCAGGCTGACGTGGCGCGCATGAATTTGGAGCGGCTCGACGTCACCGGGCCCTGACGATTGGGGAAGGATCAGACATGACCATGGTCAGCGAACGCGTCTCCGCGGCGGACGTGAAGGCGATGATTTCCGACGGCGGGGAGCTTGGGCTGTTCGACGTGCGTGAGGAGGGGGAGTTCGCCGCCGGCCATCTGCTGTTCGCCGTGCCGCTGCCGCTCAGCAAGCTTGAGCTGCGCGCCCCGCTTTTGGCCCCGCGCCGCGACGTCCGGATCGTGCTGATCGACGACGATGACGGTCGGGCGGATCGCGCCGCCGCCCGCCTCGCCCGCATGGGCTATTTGTCCATCAAGGCCATGGCGGGCGGGATCGCCGCCTGGACCGGCGCCGGCTATGAGCTGTTCACGGGCGTGCATGTGCCCAGCAAGGCGTTCGGCGAAGTGGTCGAGCATGAGGCCGACACCCCGCGCATCGAGCCCGAAGATCTGCAGAAGCTGATCGAGTCCGGGCGGGACATGGTGATCCTGGACAGCCGTCCCCTCTCTGAATACCGGATGATGTCGATCCCCGGCGGGATCAACGTGCCGGGCGCGGAGCTGGTGTATCGGATCAAGGATCTGGCGCCGGACCCCGAGCGATTGGTGATCGTGAACTGCGCTGGCCGCACCCGCAGCATCATCGGCGCGCAGTCCCTGCGCAACGCCGGGATCGAGAACGAGGTGATGGCGCTGAAGAATGGCACCATGGGCTGGCATCTGGCGGGTCTGACCCTCGCCCACGGCAAGGGCGACCGCTATGAGGACGCCAGCCCTTCCGCCCTGGCCTGGGCGCGCGAGCGCGCCGCCGATCTGCGCCGACGGCAGAACCTCTCGGTGATCGTCGAAGCGGATCTCGCCCGCATGCGCGCCGAGAAGCATCGCACCACCTATCTGTTCGACGTGCGCGACCCGTCGGAGTTCATCGCCGGCCATCGCGCGGATTCTCGCTCCGCGCCGGGCGGGCAACTGGTGCAGGCGACGGATTACTATGTCGGCGTGCGCAACGCCCGCGTCGTGGTGACGGACAATGACGGCGTTCGCGCCACCATGACCGCTTCATGGCTGGCCCAAATGGGGTGGGGCGACGTGCATATCCTGCTGGACGGCCTGTCCGGCCACGAGATGCTTCCCGGGGCGACCACCGCCGTTCCCTTGCCCGCCTGCCCGGTCCCGATGATCGCGCCCGGCGACTTGAAGGCGCTGAAGGGGGCCTTGGTGGTGGATCTCGACTCCAGCCTCGCCTTCCGCGACGCCCATATCCCCGGCGCCTGGTGGGCGATCGGCCCGCGCTTCAGCCGTGCATTGCACAAGCTGCCGGCCTTCGAGCATTTGGCGCTCACCAGCGCGGACGGGGCGATCGCCAGCCTGGCGGCGGGCGAGATCGCGGCGCTGGTTGGCAAGCCGGTCTCCGTGCTGGAGGGCGGGACCAAGGCCTGGGTCGCGGCCGGCTTCCCGACCGAATCTGGGGCGACGCGTCATCTCGATGACACGGTGGACGTCTGGTATCGCCCCTACGACAACACGGCGAACGTGGAGGAGAAGATGCGCGAATATCTGAGCTGGGAGGTCGATCTGACCCTGCAGATCAAGCGCGACGGCGACGCCCGCTTCAAGGTGCTGACCGCGTGAGCGGAAATCCGACCTATGCGCAACGCCCCAGCTTTCTGGGCGTGGCGAACGCGGACCCGAGTTCGCCGGTCTGCGTCGCTGGCGTTCCCTTCGACATCGGCACCACCAACCGGCCGGGCGCGCGCTTCGGGCCCGGCGCGATCCGCAAGGCCAGCGGCATGCTGGTGGACGGCCAAAATCCGCTTGGTTGGTACGACCCGTCATCCTCCGGTCTCGCCGACATCGGCGATTTCCCGACCGCGCTGGGCGACATCCTGGCCAGCTATAAGCTGATCGAGCAAGCCGCCGCGCCGATCCGCCATCTGATCACGCTGGGCGGCGATCACGGAATCACGCTGGCTCTGTTGCGCGCGCTGGCCCGGAGAACCGGCCGGGTCGCCCTGGTGCATTTCGACGCGCATGTCGACACCTGGCCGGACAGTTTCGGCCAACCCTGGGGCCATGGCTCGGTGTTCTGGCACGCGATCCGCGAGGGGCTGGTGGATCCGAAGCGCATGATCCAGATCGGCATCCGCTCCCCGGTGCAGCGCGAGGTGTGGGACTGGACCGTGGCGCAGGGGGTGACGATCCTGTCCGGGCAGGATGTGCAGGAGATGGGCGTGGCCGCGGTGGCGGCGCGCATCCGGGCGGTGGTGGGCGCGGCGCCGGCGTATCTCAGCTTCGACATCGATG
>JBMLRS010000584.1:0-3501 GCA_049240905.1 Elsteraceae bacterium | reverse complement strand
GCTGGCCCCAATGATCGACCCGAACGAACATAGCTGCGGCACGGTGCGTCCGCACGGTGCGGGCGAACTGGCGCAACCCGATCAAGGCCTCTACATTGCCGGGATGAAGTCCTACGGCCGCGCCCCGACCTTCCTCATGCGAACCGGCTATGAACAGGTCCGCTCGATCATGGCGGAGATCGCGGGCGACCATGAGGCCGCGCGACGGGTTGAGCTGACTCTGCCGGAGACCGGCGTGTGCAGCGTCGCGCGACCGCTTGAACCCGCCAAGGCCTGTTGCGGCTGACCATGTCCGAAGGGCGGCTCCCCGTCATCATCGTGTTGGGGAGCGCCCAGACCTTGGCCTGGGCTTCCAGCTATTACCTCCCCGCGATCCTGGCGGACTCGATGGCGGCGGACCTCGGCGTCTCCAGCGCCTGGGTGTTCGCCGCCTTCTCCTTCTCCTTGTTCTGCTCCGCCATGTTGGCTCCGCGCATCGGTCGGACGATCGACGCGGTGGGCGGGCGTGGGGTGCTGGCGGCCTCCAATCTGGTGTTGGCGCTTGGATTGATTCTGCTGGGGATGGCCCAATCGCAGATCGTCCTCTGGCTGGGCTGGATGGCGATGGGGCTGGGAATGTCGCTGGGGCTCTACGACACCGCCTTTGCGACCTTGGCCCGGATCTACGGCTCCTCCGCGCGGTCGGCGATCACGGGCGTGACCCTGATCGCCGGGTTCGCGAGCACGGTCGGCTGGCCGCTCTCCGCTTGGGGGCTGGCTGAGTTCGGCTGGCGCGAGACCTGTTTCGCCTGGGCGGCGGCGCATCTGTTCATCGGGGCGCCGATGAACCGCTTTCTGTTGCCGCGCGCCGAACCGGCGGCGAAGCCGGCGGAGGGCGAGGCCAAGCCGCATGTTCCGATGGACCGCACCATGATCCTGCTGGCGCTGTCCTTCGCCCTGGTCTGGATGGTGACGGCGGCGATGGCCAGCCATCTGCCGCGGCTGCTGCAAGCGGCCGGCGCCTCGGCGTCGGAGGCGATCGCGGCGGCCGCTCTAGTGGGCCCGGCCCAGGTGGGCGCGCGGCTGCTGGAGGCGGGCTTCCTGAGCCGCTTTCACCCCTTGCACTCAGCGCGGCTGGCCGCCTTGACCCATCCGATCGGCGTGGCGACGCTGGCCTGGATGAGCGGCGGCGGCTTGGCCGCCGGCGTCTTCGCCTTTCTGCACGGGTCGGGCAACGGCGTGCTGACGATCGCGCGCGGCGCGGTTCCCTTGGCGATCTACGGGCCGCTGAATTATGGCTACCGGCTCGGCTTGCTGGGCGCCCCGGCGCGGACGGCGCAAGCGGCGGCTCCCTTCCTGTTCGGCGTGCTGATCGATTGGTGGGGCGCGGGCGCGCTGATCGTCTCCGCAGGCATGAGCCTGATCGCGCTCCTCGCGATGGCGTTCATCCGGCCGACGGTGGCCGCGCCGACTAATTGAGGCCCGCCGCCCCGAGCAACGACCCGTCCGGCCGCTGCAGGATCAAAGCCAGGGTTTGTCCTGGCTCCGTGCGTGGGTCGTCTATGGCTAGGTCGAGATCCGCTCCGACATAGTCGCGCAGAACGCTCAGGCTGCGGACGATGCGGACCTCGCGCAGGCTTTGTCCGGCGTTCTCCCCCCGCGCCACCCGCGTCACATGGGGCGGGTCAACGACGAAAAGAGTGAGCTTCGCCTCTTTGTAGGGCGAGGCTTGGGCGACCGCCCGAAGGCCGCCCGGGCGATGCGTGAGGCTGACGCCGACGTTGATCGCCTCGGCCCTGGCCTTGATCAGCGCGCGACGGATGGCCGGCGCGTCCGAGCCGACCGCGTCGATCTTGCCGTCGATCACAAGCTGGGGCGTGTAGATCCGGCCGGCGTAGGGCGAGCCGGTCAGGCGTCCGCCATAGCCGCGTTGGCGTTCGGTCCATTCCGCGGAGGCGTAAGGATCCTTCCAACCCAACCGATCCCAGTAATCAACGTGGAACGCGAGCGCGAGCACGCCGGGCTGCTGCGCGAGATCGGCGAGCAGTCGGTCCGCCGGCGGACAGGAGGAGCAGCCCTGGCTGGTGAAAAGCTCCAGCAGGATCGGGCGCTCCGCCGCGGCGGGCGCGGCGAGCAGAGAAGCCAGAGCGAGGAGCAGGGCGGACAGCGACCAGCGCATGAGGAAGTTCCAACTGTGGGCGGATGTTTCGGGTTTCGCCGGCGACGCGCGCTAGGTTACCATATCCCGCATGGATCAAGCGCTTATCCGTCCTCTTCTCGAATCTCTCGCGCCGTCCTGGTACGTCGATCCGGCGGTCTATGAGCGTGAGCGGCGCGACGTGTTCGCCAAGACCTGGCAACTGCTTGGACCGATCGACCCCGTCGCGACCCCGGGCGGGTATCTGGCGACGACGATCGCCGGATGGAACTTGATCGTGCTGCGGGATCGCGACGGCGCGCTGCGCGGCTTCCATAATGTCTGCCGCCATCGCGGCGCGCCGCTGCTGGAGGCCGGGGAGGGGCGTTGCGACGTCTTGCGCTGCCGTTATCACGGCTGGGTCTATGACGGGCAGGGGCGTCTGCGGAAGGCGCCGCATTTTGGGGAGGATCCGGGCTTCCGGGTCGAAGATTGGCCGCTCACCCCGCTGCGCGTCGCGACCTGGCGCGGTCTGCTGTGGGCGAACCTCGCGCCGGAGGGGCCGAGCCTGGAAGAGGCGTTGGGCGTTCTGGCCGAAGAAGTCGCGGACCAACCGCTTGAGACCTATCGCGCCGTCCGCAGCGTGCGCTTCGAGATGGCGTCGAACTGGAAGACCTACACGGATAACTTCGTCGAAGGGTACCACGTCCCCGGCATCCATCCGGCCTTCGACGCCGCGATCGATTTTTCCCGGTTCGAGACGGTGGCGCTGGATGGCGTGGTGCGCATGACCGCGCCGCAGAAGGCGGGCTCGATCTATCGCGGGAAATGGCTATGGGGCTGGCCGAATTGGACGCTCTCGACCTTTGAGGGGGGAATGAACACCTCCAGGATCGTCCCGTTGGGCGCCGGCCGAACCGAACTCGTCTATCACTTCTACTTCGCCGACGGCGTGGACCCGGTCGAACGGGAGCGGATCATCGAGACGAACTGCGCGATCGTGCGGGAGGATTTCGGGATCTGCGAGCACACGCAGCTGAACCTCGCCTCCGGCGCCTACACGGCTGGGCCGCTCAGCCCACGCCACGAACGCGGAGTCCATTACTTCCATGATCGTCTCCGGGCTGCGCTGAGCGGCTGACCTGGCGGCGCCATAGCAAGACCCGCTTGGGTTGGAGCGGATCTTGCTCATCCCTTCACGAACAGCAGCGCGTTTTCGGCTTCTCGCGATCGAGACCAAGTTGAAAACGCGTTAGACCGGGTAGCCCCAGCAGAACGGATCCTCCGGGTCCAGGATGAGGTTGGTCTCCGCATAGACGCGCGGGCGCGCCGTGACGCTCGGCAGGATCTTTTCCCCGTCGACCCGATAGCTTAGCTCGAACAGC
>JBMLRS010000583.1:0-2623 GCA_049240905.1 Elsteraceae bacterium | reverse complement strand
AGGATCACGCCGATGATGCGCAGATGGCTGGATCCGCCCACCCGCGCCGCCTCGACATAGCCCATATGCCGGCGCACGTTGGTCTCCGCCCGCGCCAGCCGCACATAGAACGGCAGATTGATCACCGCCGTGGCGTAGATCACGTTGGCCACGCTGTTCCCCAGCGCCGCGACCACCGCCATAGCCAGCACGAACAGCGGAAAGGCCATCAGCACGTCGACCAGCCGGCTCGCCGCCGCGTCCGGCCAGCCGCCGAAATAGCCCATCGCCGCCCCCGCCAGCGATCCGATCGCCATCGACAGCAGCACCGCCGCGAAGGCCATCAGCAGGTCCAGCCTTGTCGCGACGATCACGCGGGAGAATAGGTCCCGGCCCAGTTGATCCGTGCCGAACCAATGCGCCGATGACGGCGGGGCCAGCGCCATGCGCGCGTTGGTCGCGATCGGATCGTAGGGAACCAGGGAGGGCCCCAGCACGGCGCAGCCGAGGATCACCAGGAACAGGCCCAGCGCCACGAGGTTCACCGCGTTGTCGCGCAAGGCCAGCCGCCAATCACCCATGGCCGGCGAAGCCCGTGCGCGGATCGATCACGGCGTAGGCCAGATCTATCGCCAGATTGATCAGCACGAAGATCGTCGCCATCGCCAGCATGAAGCCCTGCACCGGCGCGTAATCCAGCGACAGCAAGGCGTCCAGCGTGTAGGAGCCGACGCCGGGCCAGGCGAACACCTTCTCCACCAGCACATTCGCGCCCAGCATGTAGCTGAACACCATGCCCATGGTCGTCACCACCGGCAAAAGCGCGTTGCGAAAGGCGTATGAGACGATGATCGTGCGCCGACGCAGGCCATTCGCCCGCGCGGTGCGCACGAAATCCGCGCTCAAGGCCCCCAGCATCGCCGCCCGGGTCATCCGCGCCAAGGGGGCCAGAGCGAAGATCGCCATGGTCAGGCTGGGCAGCGCCAATTGCTTGGCGACGCCCATGAACCCCTCCCAATCGCGGTTCAGCGCGCTGTCGATCAGGAAGAAGCCGGTCACGCGCGGCGGCGGGCTGGCGAAGGCGTCGATCCGCCCCATCGGCTCCGGGGCGATCCCCGCATAGGCGTAGAACAGCCAGATCAGCATCAATCCGGTCACGAAGGTCGGCAGGGAAACACCCGCCGTCGCCACCGCCCGGCAGGCGTGGTCCAGCAGGGAGCGCGGCTTCAGCGCGGCGGCGACGCCCAACGGCAGGGCGACGCCTATCGCCAGCGCGAAGGCGCAGATCGTCAGCTCGGCGGAGGCCGGCAGGCGTTGCAGCAGATCCTTCGCCACTGGCTGGCCCGTGGTGAAGCTGCCGCCCAGATCGCCCTGCAGCAGCGCGCCGACATAGATCCAGAATTGCGTCCAGAGCGATTGGTCCAGCCCCAGCTTCACCCGAATCGCCGGGATCGTCGCCGCGTCCGCCGTGGGTTTGTTGGCGAAGAAAACGGCGGGGTCGCCCGGCAACAGGCGGGTCAGCAGAAATGTCGCGATCACCACCCCGGCCAGGGTGGGAAATACGCCCAACAAGCGCCAGGCGAACGCCTTCATGGGGTCAGAACCGCGCCGTAGCCGCCGCCGCCGGGCGTCTCCACCCGCACCAGATCCTCCGGCTCCAGCGCCAGATTCTCACGCCCGCGCAGCTCGCGCGCTTTCCCGTCGCGATGGAGGGTCACGCGCATCGGCTGTCCGTCCTCGCCGCCGCGCAGGCCATAAGGCGGGATCAGCCGACGCTCGAACATCGTCGTCAAGGTCAGGCCCCGCCCGATCACCCGGTAATCGCGGATCATGCCCTCGCCGCCGACATGCCGGCCCTCGCCGCCGGAGCCCGCGCGCAGTTGCTGGCGCTCCAGCCGGATCGGATATTCCGCCTCGATCACTTCGATCGGCGTCGCCATCACATTGGTCAAATGCACGCGGGTCACGGGATGGCCGTCGCGATGGTCGCGCGCGCCTTCGCCGCCGCCATGGGCCTCATAGAAGGTCGCCCAGCGGCCTTCCGCCGTCGGCCCGCTGAAGATCAACAGGCCAGCGGAAGTGTTGCAGCCCGCCGTGAGCCGCTCCCCGATCGCGGGCTCCAGCGCGCGGAAGATCGCGTCCACCGCCCGCTGCGAGGTCTCGTGATTGCCGCCCACCACCGGCTTGTCCGGACCCGGATCGAAGATCGATCCCGGCCGCGTCTTGATCGTCACCGGGCGATAGCAACCGCCATTGGGCTGAATCGGCTGATCGGACAGCGCCCGCACGGCGTAGTAAGCCGCCGAACCCGCCACGAAGCGCGTGGTGTTGAGAGGGCCGGCGATGGCGTCGTCCGACGCGCTGAAATCGAACAGGATGTTTTCGCCCTGCTTCTCGATGCGCACCCGCACGCCGACCGGGCCATCCTCCGGCCCACCATCATCGAGAAAATCTTCGCCCTCAAAGACCCCGTCCGGCAGCTTGGCGAGCTGCGCCCGCATCGCCGCTTCCGACAGATCATGCATCGCCGCGATCGCGCCCTGGAAATCTTTCAGACCATGCCGCGCGATGATCTCCTTCACCCGCCGCTCGCCCGCGCGCAGCGCCGCCGCCTGGGCCAAAAGATCGCCGCGCCGCTCCTCCG
>JBMLRS010000582.1:0-1081 GCA_049240905.1 Elsteraceae bacterium | reverse complement strand
GAGCGCTCTGACAGGAAGCCATAGCCGGGATGCACGGCCTGGGCGCCGGTGCTGCGCGCGGCCTCGACGATCCGCTCGACGTTCAGATAGCTGTCGGCCGAGGCCGGGCCGCCGACCAGAACCGCCTCATCCGCCTCGCGGACATGCTTGGCGTCAGCGTCGGCCTCGGAATAGACGGCGACGGTCTTGATGCCCATGCGGCGTGCGGTGCGGAAGACGCGGCAGGCGATTTCACCGCGATTGGCGACCAGGATCTTGGAGAACATGACGGGGACGCGACCTTGTTAGGCGGATCTCACGCCATTTCGAAATGGCGCATCACCGCTTGATTGGGAACCAGCCCGAGCCCGGGAGCGGCGGGCGGCGGAACCAGGCCCGCGGCGTTCAGGCCGGGCGGAGCGGCGAGATCGCCCCAGATCGCCAGCTGCAGCCGTGGATATTCCAAAGTAAGCGCGTTCGGAATCGCGTTCAAGAAATGCAGCGAGGCCTGAAGATTGAAGGCGGCGGTCTGGCTGTGCGTCGCCACCAGCACCCCGCGGCGCGAGGCCTCCAGCGCGACCGCGACCCCCATGGTGAAGCCGGTGCGCGAGACATTGACGTGCAGCACGTCCACGCCCTCGGTGTTCAGCAGCCGCTCAAAGGCCGGCAGGGTCGCCTCCGCCTTGCCGGCGGCGATCGGCACGCGCGATCCGGTCAGCCGCGCCTGCCCCTCCAAATCGTCGCGATCCAGCGGCTCTTCGATCCAGGCGAGTTCGAAAGGGCGGAAAGCCTGGGCCCGAGCGAGCGTCGTCTCCGGATCCCAGATCTGCGCCACATCCACCATCAGCCGGGCGCGATAGCCGATCACGGCGCGGGCGACTTCCAGACAGGCCAGATCATTTTCCAGATCTTCGCCGAAGGGCGCGCCGCCGATCTTCACGTCGCGAAAGCCCGCCAGCAGATCGAATTTCAAGCGTTCGGCCGTGGCGCGCGGCGTGCTTGCAGCCTTGCCGGAGGCGTAGGCCGGCATCGGCATGGCCGGCTGGTCATAGTCGCTGACGCCGCGCAGGCAGCGCCAGATCGGCGCGCCCTTCTCCTGAGA
>JBMLRS010000581.1:0-3028 GCA_049240905.1 Elsteraceae bacterium | reverse complement strand
GGAAGCGGTCGCCGGTTTCCTCGATCCGCGGCACGCAGGACAGGAAAATGACGCCCAGGCTGAACAGCAGGCCGCTCAGATAGCGGGTGTGGCTGTCCAGATCCAAGCCGGCCATCGGCGTGATGAAGCGGACGCCGCTGATCATCCCCGCCAGCCCGGCGGAGATCGGAACGACGCAGGCCAGGCACACCGCGATCTGCAGGCGGCGGCGTTCGCGATCGATCGGCTTGGGGGTTGCGCTGAGGGCGTTCATCCCCTTCTCATGACCTGATTACCGGTTTGCTTCAAGGATCCGCCCATGACCCGCGCCGCCGCGCTCGATTCCGCCCTTCATCATTTCGACAGCGGCGCCTTCCTGGACACGCTCGCCCGCCGGGTGGCGATCCCCACGGAAAGCCAGGAACCGGAGCGCAAGCCGGAGCTGCGCCGCTATCTGGTGGAGGAGATCACGCCCGCGCTGAAGGATCTGGGCTGCGAGACGCTGCTGCACGACGCGCCGGACCTGCGCGGCGGCCCCTACCTTACGGCGTCGCGCATCGAGGATCCCAAGCTGCCGACCGTCCTCACCTACGGCCATGGCGACGTGATCCGCGGACAAGCCGGGCGCTGGGGCAATGACCGCGATCCCTGGACGATCTCGATCGAGGGCGACCGCGTCTATGGCCGCGGCACGGCCGACAACAAGGGCCAGCACAGCATCAACATGGCGTCTCTGGCGGCGGTTCTGGGCGCGCGCGGCAAATTGGGCTTCAACCTGAAAATCCTGATCGAGATGGGGGAGGAGATCGGCTCCCCCGGCCTGAAGGGCTTCTGCGCCGCCAACCAGGATTTGCTGAAGGCGGATTTCCTGCTGGCGTCGGACGGGCCGCGCTTGGCGTCCGACCGGCCGACCTTGTTCATGGGCTCGCGCGGCGCGATGAATTTCGACCTGACCCTGGAGCTGCGCGACGGCGCCCATCACAGCGGCAATTGGGGCGGGCTTTTGTCCAACCCGGGCGCGATCCTGGCGAACGCGCTGTCCTGCCTGATCGACCAGAACGGCAAGGTGCTGTGCCGGGGCATCCTGCCCGACCGCATTCCGAATTCCGTGCGCGCCGCCCTGGCGGATTGCGCGCCGGCCCCGGGCGAGGGCGAGCCGGTGATCGACGTCGAGTGGGGCGAGCCCGGCCTCACCCCGGCCGAGCGCGTGTTCGCCTGGAACACGTTCGAGATCCTGGCCTTCGAATGCGGCAATCCGCGCGCCCCGGTCAACGCCATCCCCGGCCGCGCCACGGCCCATTGCCAGGTCCGCTTCGTCGCCGACACCGATCCCACCACCATCGTGCCGGCGATCCGCGCCCATCTGAAGGCGAACGGCTTCGGCGAGATCCAGGTGAGCGCGTCGCGCGAGGCCGCCAGCAACGCCACCCGTCTCGATCCCGAGCATCCGGTGGTGGAATGGGCCGCGCGCTCGGTCGAAGCCAGCCTCGGCCGCGCCCCCGCGCGCCTGCCTAACCTCGGCGGCACCCTGCCGAACGACTGCTTCTCCGACACGCTAAGCCTGCCCACGATCTGGGTCCCGCACTCCTACGCCGGCTGCCGCCAGCATGCGCCGGACGAACACGCCCTGAAATCGATCATGCGTGAAGGCATGGCGATGATGACCGGCTTGTTCTGGGATCTGGGCGAGGCGCCGCCGTCATTCAGCTAATTCCCCACCGTCACGGGACTGTCATCACCCTCTGCTAGGAAACGGTCCCACAACAGGGAGAGGGTGAACCATGTTCAAATCATTGTTTCGGGGCGTCGCGATCGCGGCGGTGATGGTTGGTCTGGCGGCAGGGGCCGCAACGGCGCAGCAGCGCACGCTGACGGTCTACACGTCGTTGGACGAGGATCAGGCGAAGGCGCTGGTGAAGGGTTTCGAGGCCGATCATCCGCAAGTGAAGGTCAACGCCATCGTCGGCTCCACCGCGCCGATCATCGCGCGCGTGATCGCCGAAGCGGCCAGCCCCCAGGCGGATGTGATCATGGGCAACGCCGTCTCCGCGCTGATGGCGGCGGACGCCAAGGGCCTGCTGCTGCCCTACAAGCCCGCGCATTACGACAAGGTCTCGCCGCAGATGAAGGATCTGCGGCCGGAGCCGGTGTGGGTCGGCATCGACGCCTGGGCCTCCTCGCTGTGCTTCAACACCGCCGAAGGGGCGAAGAAGAACATCCCGGCCCCCAAGAGCTGGATGGATCTGACCAACCCGATCTACAAGGGCCTGATCACCATGCCCAGCCCGCTGTCCTCCGGCACGGCCCTGTTGGCGGTGAACGGCTGGCTGTCGGTCTTCGGCGAGAAGGGCGGCTGGGAGTTCATGGACAAGCTGCACGCCAACATCGCGCAGTACGGCCATTCCGGCAGCGCGCCCTGCCGTCAGGCGGGCTCTGGCGAGACGCTGATCGGCATCTCCTACGCCACGCCCGGCGTTAAGCTGATCAATGAAGGCGCGCCGATCTCGATCATCCTGCCCTCCGAGGGTCTGGGATGGGAGGTCGAGGCCGCGGCGATCGTGAAGGGCGCGAAGAACCTGCCCGACGCCAAGCTGATGGCGGACTGGATCTCCTCGCGTAAGGCGGCCGAGATCTCGTCCAAGTTCCTCCCCATGACCGCCTATGACGACATCAAGTCGCTGCCGAAGAACTATCCGGTCGGCGAGCAGGAGAAGCTGCTGAAGATGGACTTCGCCAAGCTGGCCGCCGATCGCGAGGCGATCATGGCCGAATGGCAGAAGCGCTACGGCACGAAGACGGCGCCCCGGTCGTAATGGGCGACGACGTCCACGGCCTCGCGGCCGTCAAGCTGATGGGGGTGGGGGGCGCGGACGCGCCCCCCTACCTTTCCGCCCAAGGCCTGACCAAGCGTTTCGGCCAAGCGACCGTGGTGGATTCCGTCGATTTTCAGGTCGCGGCGTCGGAGTTTCTGTGCGTGTTGGGCCCGTCCGGCTGCGGCAAGACCACCTTGCTCAGGCTGATCGCGGGTTTTGAGCGCGCCGACGCCGGT
>JBMLRS010000580.1:0-6791 GCA_049240905.1 Elsteraceae bacterium | reverse complement strand
AGAGGCTGATGGCCGAAGGCAAGCCGCTGACCTTGCGCTTGGTTGGCGCGCCCGACCCGGAAAACCCCCGCGCCGTGCCGCTTGAGACGCTGGAGGCCTGGAGTCGCCTGCCCGGCGTCGAGTGGCTGGGGCCGCGCAGCGACATCGCCGCCGTCTGGCGCGACGCGGACATCGCCCTGATCCCCTCGCGCGGCGGCGAAGGCCTGCCCCGCGCCCTGCTTGAGGCCGCGAGCAGCGGCCGCCCGATCGTCACCACGGAGGTGCCAGGCTGCCGCGAATTCGTCCGCGACGGGGTGGAGGGCCGCGTGGTGGCGCCAGGATCGCCCGACGCTCTCGCCGCAGCCTTATCCGACCTGCTCGCCGATCCCGCCCGCCGCGCTGAAATGGGCTTGAACGCGCGCAAGCGCTTGCTGGATGGCTACACGGAGACGCAAGTCGCCGGGACGGTGGCGTCGCTGTACCAGCGGTTGACGGCCGCCCGTTAAAGCAGCTTCGCCAACACGGCGTTCAGCACGGGGCGACCTTTGGCGGTCGCCGTGAGGCGCTCTTCATCCAGGGTGACAAAGCCGCCTTCGGTCAGATCCGCAAGCCCGCGCGGATCCAGCACGGCCTCCGGCTCGCCGCCGGCCTCCAGAACGAAGCGTTCACGCGGGATTCCCTCGACCAGACGAAGGCCCATCATCAGCATCTCGGTCAGGCGGTCCTCCCTGGGAGTCGGGACCTCCTCCGCCATTCCGTCGCCGCCTTCCTGGAGGCTGGTCAACCAAAGCTCCGGCGCTTTGATCTGCCGGGTCGCGAGCTTCTCGCCGTCGAGGGTTAGCCGGCCATGGGCGCCGGGGCCGACGCCGACATAATCGCCGTAGCGCCAATAGATCTTGTTGTGGCGGCTCTCCGAGCCTGGGCGGGCGTGGTTGGATATCTCGTAGGCCGGCAAGCCCATGGCCGCGAGATCGGTCTGGGTGGCGTCGAACAGATCATCGGCCAGATCTTCGTCCGGCAGGTGGAAGTCGCCGCGCGCGTGGGCGGCGTAGAAGGCGGTGCCCTGCTCGATGGTCAGTTGATAGACGCTGAGGTGATCGGCCGCCATGGCCACGGCTTCGGCCAGCTCCGCGCGCCAGGCGGCGACGGTCTGGCCGGGCCGAGCGTAGATCAGATCGAAGGAGTAGCGTTGGAAATGCCGCGAGGCCAAGGCGATCGCGGCTCGCGCCTCCTCCGCGTCATGCTGGCGGCCAAGGAACTTCAGGGAGGCCGCGTCCAACGCCTGAACCCCCAGCGACAGGCGGTTCACCCCCGCCGCGCGGAAACCGGCGAAACTCTTCGCCTCCGCCGAGGTGGGATTGGCCTCCAAGGTGATCTCGGCGTCCGCCGACAAGCTCCAGTTCCGGGCGATCCGCTCCAGCACCGCGGCCGTCGTCTTCGGATCCATCAGCGAGGGCGTGCCGCCGCCGAAGAACACGCTGTCGACCGTCCGGCCGGGCGTGCGTGCGGCCTGCAGATCGATCGCGCGAACGAGCGCGTCGCGCCAGGCCGCCTCGTCGATCCGTTCGCGCACATGGCTGTTGAAGTCGCAATACGGGCATTTCGACCGGCAGAACGGCCAATGGACGTAGATGCCGAAGCTAGTCAAACAGCCGCTCGACCAGTTTCTTGAACGCGTCCGCGCGGTGGCTGACCGCATGCTTGGCCGCCGGCTCGATCTCGCCGAAGGTCTCGGTCATGCCCCGGGCGATGAACATCGGATCATAGCCGAAGCCGCGAGCGCCGCGCGGCGGCCACACGACATGGCCTTCCACACGCCCTTCGACCGCCAAGGTCTCGCCGTTCGGCCATGCGACCACCAGGGCGCAGACGAAGGCGGCGGACGGATCGTCATCTGGCCGCAGGGCCTTCCACAGCTTGCCCATCGCCAGACTCCAGTCCCGCGTCGGGCCGGACCAATCGGCGGTGTAGAGGCCGGGCGCCTCGTTGAGCGCGGGGACGGTGATCCCGCTGTCGTCGGCCAGCGCCGGCAGACCGGAGGCCGTGGCGGCGGCCATCGCCTTGATCGTGGCGTTCTCGATGAAGGTGGTCCCGTTCTCCTCCGGCTCCGGCAGGCCCAGCGCCTTGACGCTGGTGACATCCACCCCGTAAGGCGCGAGGAGATCGCCGATTTCCCGCAACTTGCCGGAATTATGGGTCGCGATGACCAGCTTGTCGCCCGCCTGCAGCTTCATCACGCCCCCAGGATCGCCTTCTGCGCCGCGAACAGCTGGTCGGCGCCGTGGCGCGCCAACCGCAGCAACTCCAGCAATTGCGCCTCGTTGAACGGCGCCTTCTCGGCCGTGCCCTGGATCTCGACGATGCCGCCGCCGGCGGTCAGCACGAAATTGGCGTCGGCGTCGGCGTTGGAGTCTTCCGGATAATCCAGATCCAGCACCGGCGCACCCTCATAGATGCCGCAGGAGATGGCGGCGACCTGATCGATCAGCGGATTCTCCGTGATCTTGCCGTCCTTCAGCAAGCCCTGGATCGCGAGGCTGAGCGCGACATAGCCGCCGGTGATCGCGGCGGTGCGGGTGCCGCCGTCGGCCTGCAGCACGTCGCAGTCGATCTTGATCTGGCGTTCGCCCAGCTTGGTCATGTCCGTGACCGCGCGCAGCGAGCGGCCGATCAGCCGCTGAATCTCCTGGGTGCGGCCGCTCTGCTTGCCGCGGGCGGCTTCCCGGTCGGTGCGGGTGTGGGTGGAGCGGGGCAGCATGCCGTACTCCGCCGTCACCCAACCCTTGCCGCTGTTGCGCAGGAAAGGGGGGATCTTCTCCTCCACGCTGGCGGTGCAGAGCACTTGCGTGTCGCCGAAGCAGGCGAGGCAGGAGCCTTCCGCGTGGCGGGCGAAGGAGAGGTCGAACCGAACCAGCCGAAGCTCGTCGGCGCGCCGTCCAGAGGGGCGCGAAGCCGTCATAAGATGTATCCAGGGTCAATTGATTGGGGGCGGACCTTACCAGCACTCACATGACGGGGGTAGGCCGCATTGACGCGACCGCCAATGCTGCCTACATCGGATCGGTCATGATCACCCAATTGAATGAGCGCAGCCGGGAGATATTCCGCGCGGTCGTCGACGCCTATGTCGAGTTCGGCGAACCTGTGGGGTCGCGGACCCTTTCCCGCAAGCTTGGGATGAGCCTCTCGCCCGCCACCATCCGCAACGTGATGGCGGACCTTGAGGAAGCCGGCCTGTTGATGGCGCCGCACACCTCGGCGGGCCGGATCCCGACCGAAGTGGGCTTGCGGCTGTTCGTGGACGGCTTGCTGGAGGTCGGAGCATTGTCCGCCGACGAGCGCGCCAGCATCGACGGTCAATGCGCCGCGCGCGGCCGATCGGTGAACCAGATGCTGGAGGAGGCGACCACGGCTCTGTCCGGCCTGTCGCAATGCGCCGGCCTCGTGTTCGCCCCCAAAACCGACGCGCCGCTGCGCCATATCGAGTTCGTGCATCTGAGCCCCGGCCGCGCGCTGGTCGTGCTGGTCACGGAGAATGGGCTGGTGGAGAACCGGGTGATCGACGTGCCGCTGGGCACCCCGCCCTCCAGCCTGATCGCGGCGAGCAACTATCTGAACTCCAAGCTGGTCGGCCGCACGCTGGAGGAGGCGCGCGCCGCGGTTCGCGAGGATATGGAGGCGCATCGCGCCGCGCTCGACAGCCTGACGACCAAGTTGGTGGACGACGGCCTCGCGACCTGGAGCAGCGTCGACCCCAGCGTGAACGACAATTATTTGATTGTGCGCGGCCAGGCCAACCTGCTGGGCGGCGTCACCGCGGTCGAGGAGCTGGAGCGCGTGCGCGCCCTGTTCCAGGCGCTGGAGGCGAAGGAAAGCATGGTCCGGCTGCTCGACGCGGCCAACCGCGGCGACGGGGTTCAGATCTTCATCGGCGCCGAGAGCGACCTCTTCGGCCTCACCGGCTGCACGGTCGTGATTGCGCCCTACGGCAACGCGCGCGAAAAGATCGTCGGCGCGATCGGCGTCATTGGGCCGACCCGCATGAACTACGCCCGCGTCATTCCCATGGTCGACTACACCGCGAAGGTGATCGGCCGACTGCTTGCTTGACCCTTCAGATTTAAGACCAGGAAACAGCGATGACCGATTCCAAGCATGAGATTGACGACAACGCCCAAGAACCGGAGGTGATTCCCCCGCAACCGGAAGCGACCGGCGAAGACGATCCGATCCAGGCCCTGACGGCGGAGAACGCGAAGCTGAAGGATCAGGCCCTGCGCGCGCTGGCGGAGGTGGAGAACATGCGCCGCCGCGCCGAGCGCGACCGCGAGGACGCGAACAAATACGCGATCTCCTCCTTCGCGCGGGATCTGCTCTCGGTCGCCGACAATCTGAACCGCGCGCTGGCCGCCGTGCCGGCGGATCATGCCGGGGACGAAACCGTGAAGAACCTGATCGCCGGCGTGGAGGCGACCGAGCGCGAGCTGATCGCCGCTTTCGAGCGGCGCGGCCTCAGCCGTCTCGCGCCGATGGGAGAGAAGTTCGATCCGAACTTCCATCAGGCCATGTTCGAAGTGCCCGACAACTCGCATCCGGTCGGCACGGTGGTTCAGGTGCTGGCGCCGGGCTGGGTGATCCATGACCGCTTGCTCCGGCCGGCCATGGTCGGCGTGTCCAAGGCGGCCGAACCCGTTCGGGTCGACACCAAGGCTTAAAGACCGAACTGCCTTAGACCCACGATCGCCGCGACGCCAATCCCGACCACCGCCAGGAGCGGCAGTCGGATAGCGGCGATCGCGGCGCAGATCGCGGCGATCGTCTCGGCCGGGCCAGTCACGAGCGCGGTCGGCGCGATCACGGCGGTCAGCACGGCGGCCGGTATCGCGTCGAAGGCGGCCTTAGCGCGCCCGCTCAGGGCCAATCGACCCGCCAGGACGATGCCGCCGATGCGGGTGGCGTAGGTGATCGCGGCCATGGCGAGGATCGCCAGGACGCTCCAGAGATCCAGCGTCACGCAAGCTTCTCCTTTTCCGCCGACAGATAACCAGCCGCGATCCCGGCCAAGGCGCCGATGGCGACGTGCCAGGGCGCGCCGACGGACAGATGCGCGACCGCCGAAGCCGCTCCGGCCGCCGCGACCGTCAGGGCCGCCCGCTTGGTTCGGCAGAAGCCGGCGATCAAGCCGATGAAGATCGCAGTGAAGGCGAAATCCGCCCCCAGCCGCTTCGGATCCCCCATGAAGGAACCGGCGACCGCGCCCACGATCGACCAGACCTGCCAGTTCAGCCAGAAAACGACGCCCATGGCGAACCAGTATGTCGCCGTCAATGGGGCCTCCCCGGCGCGGCGCTCCGCCATCGCCCAATTCTCGTCCGCCATCACGGCGAATCCCAGATAGCGCTGCCAGGGCTTGAAGCCGGCGGTCTTAAGGGTCAGGGAGGCGCCCATCAGAAGATGACGGGCATTGATCAACAAGGCCGTGAACGCCAGCAGCAGCAGGGGCGCCGGCTCGCGCCAGGCCTCGACCGCCGCGAACTGCGAGCCGCCGGCGAACACGGTCGCCGACATCAGCGCGACTTCGGCGATCGACAGGCCTTTGGCGGCGGCGAGCGCGCCGAACAGCGCCCCGATCGGCACGCAGGCGACCAGAGCGGGCGCAATGTCGCGCAGCCCCGCCCGAACCTCGGGGGAGAGAACAAACGCCATGACGAAATTCCCTAAGCGTGAAAGGCGGCTCGATAGGCCCCGGGCGTGACGCCCAGCCGGGCCTTGAAGGCGCGGGTGAGATGGCTTTGATCGAAGAACCCGACATCCGCCGCCGCGTCCGAGGGCGCGGCGCCGGCGCGCAGCAGCGACTTGGCCGCCAGCACCCGTCGGTGGATCAGATAGGCGTGCGGGGTGAAGCCGGTGTCGCGTCGAAAAGCGCGGATCAACTGATGGCGCGGCAGGCGCGCGACGGCGGCGAGCCGATCGAGGCCATGTTCCTGCTGATACTGCGCGTCTATCAGGTCACGCACCCGCGCCACGGGGCCGGACTCACGGTTCAACGACAGGCTCGCCGCGCCGGCGTAGCGCACCAGACAATGCGCGAGCACGCGGTGCAAGCTTTCCTCCAGCAGCAAGCCGTCCTCACCATCGGCCAAGGCCTGATGCGCCCGCGCGAACAGTGAAGCCGCGGTCGGGTCATGCGCCTTGGCGTCGCGGAAGAAAGGCGTCTCCAGGCAAGGGCGCCCGGTTACGCTCTCGGCGATGTCGCGCAGCAGGGCGACGCTGGGGTAGATCATGCGGTAGCTGTAGCCGTCGCCGGCCGGCTCTCCGTCATGCACGTCCTCCGGATGCACGAAGGCGCAGTCGCCGGGGCCGGCGTAGTGCTGCCCGCCACGCGAAAACCAGGTCTCGCAACCCTGGTAGATCGCGCCCAGCACGTAGGTTTCATGGGTATGGCGAGCGTAGGCGTGGGTGTTGAACGTCGCCGTCAAGCATTCGAGGTTATCGAACGCGCGGGCGACGAGCAGGCTCGCCCGCTCTCCCTGACGGAGAGGCCGATCGATCAGCGCGTGAGCTTGAGTGATCCCATCCATGACCCGAATTTGGCCCAGTCGAGCCTTCGGGTCTTGGACAAAAGTGACAAATCAGCCATGCGCCGCGTTTGGCTTCGCTTTGAGGATGCGCCAACCGAAGGCTCCGACAACGACTGTGCCGAAGGTTGGAACCGCCCAATGCAGCCAACGCGCGTTGGCGTCGACCCACCCGATGATCGCCGGATCGCTGACAAGCACGTCGCCGCCGACATACCCAAGCAACATGCCGCC
>JBMLRS010000579.1:0-2075 GCA_049240905.1 Elsteraceae bacterium | reverse complement strand
TCATTTCCGCCGACACGCCTTTAGTCTCTCCCCAGCGAAAGCGCTCGAGCCGATGTCCTCGGCAAACTAGCACCGATTCCCTTGAAGCGGGGCGATCGGCGGCAGGTAATTTGAGCGGTGCTTGTTAACGAGTTTACGAGCCGAGGCTGTGGGCCGGGTATTGAGCCTCGAAAGAAAGATTGCTGACGCCCCCCTTTCCGTCAGAATCAAACGAAATCCACAGACAGCAAGAGGTTCGCCAGTGCGTCCTTCACTGCCGCCGTCCGGCAGCGTTCTTCTCCTGATTGATCTGCAGAACGCGATCGACCACCCCAGCATGGCGATCGGCGGGCCTCGAAACAATCCCGACGCGGAGGCCGTGATCGCGCGGCTGCTGACGCATTGGCGCGCACGGGGTTGGCCCGTCTGGCACGTAAAGCACGACTCTACCGAGCCGAACTCCCATTACCGGCCGAGGCAGCCCGGGAATGACTTCAAGGTCGAGGTAGCCCCAATCGCCAGCGAGCAGATCATTCCCAAACAGGTGAACAGCGCCTTCATCGGGACCGACCTGGAGCGACGGCTGCGCGCCGAAGGCCACGAGACGCTGGTCGTGGTCGGCGTGATCACCAACAACTCGGTGGAAGCCACGGTTCGCATGGCGGGGAACCTCGGCTTTGCGACCTATCTGGTTTCAGACGGGTGCTTCACCTTCGGCCGCAAGGACTGGAACGGCGTTTCCCGCACCGCCGAAGAAGTCCACGCGATGTCGCTCGCCAATCTCGACGGCGAATACTGCGCGGTCGTGACCGCGCAAGCGGTCCTGGAGGCCGGCGGCGATATTCCCGGCTGACCCGGGTTCATCCGTCACCGCCGCCCGAACAGCTTCTCGATGTCGCTGCGCTTGAGCTCGACCCAGGTCGGGCGGCCGTGGTTGCATTGGCCGCTGTTCGGGGTGACCTCCATCTCGCGCAGCAGGGCGTTCATCTCCGCCGCGTTCATCTGCCGGCCCGCGCGCACGCTGCCATGGCAGGCCATGCTGGAGGCGACTTCGTTCAAGCGCTCCTCCAGCAGGCCGACATCGCCGCGTTCGGCCAGCTGATCGGCGAGGTCGCGCAGCAGGGCCGCGCCGTCGGTCTGGCCCAGCAAGGCCGGAGTTTCGCGGATCAGGATCGCGCCGGCGCCGAAGGCCTCCAGCACCAGACCCAGCTTGGCCAGCTCCGGCGCCGCCTCCATCAGCCGCGCGACCGCGCTCTGCTCCAGCTCCACCACTTCCGGGATCAGGAGCCCCTGGCGCGAGACGCCGGCCCCGGCCAGATCGCGTTTCAGCTTTTCATAGACCAGCCGCTCATGGGCGGCGTGCTGATCGACCAGCACGAAGCCGTCGCGCGTCTCCGCCACGATATAGGTGCCATGCAGCTGCGCCCGCGCGGCGCCCAAGGGAAACTCACGCAGGTCGCGCGGCGGCTCCGCCACCTCGCCGGACTCAGGGTCGTAGGCCGGCGCCTCAAAGGCTTGCGGCGCTTGCGGCGGGGCCTGAAACATGGCCGCCGCTTCACGCAGATCGGGCCCGGCCGGCCGCGGCGCGTAACCGCCATAAGACGGCGTCTGATAGCTCCCGCCGCCGAAGCCGCCGCTGCTCCCCCCGGGCCGAAAATTCCCCAGCGCCGCGATCGAGACGGTGCTGGCGCTGCGATGCCCGGCCGCCTCCATCGCGCGTTTCAAGGAGCCCACGATCAGGCCGCGCACCACCGCCGGCTCGCGGAAGCGCACTTCGGTCTTGGCGGGATGGACGTTCACGTCCACCTCTTCGCCCGGCAGATCCAGGAACAGCGCCACCAGCGGATGCCGGTCGCTGGCCAGAAGATCGCTGTAGGCCCCACGGATCGCGCCCAGGAACAGCTTGTCGCGCACGGGACGGCCATTCACGAACAGATATTGTCCGGCGGAGGTCGCGCGATTCAGCGTCGGAAGGCCGGCCCAGCCCGCCAGCTGGATGCCCTCGCGCTCCGCCTGGATCGGCGCCGCGTTCTGCGCGAACTCCCGACCCAGCACGGCGGAAAGCCGACGCAGCCCGCCGTCCGCGCCCAGCTCCG
>JBMLRS010000578.1:0-4924 GCA_049240905.1 Elsteraceae bacterium | reverse complement strand
CGTGGTGGACTGGCAGGCCAAGAAGCGCAGCGTCAGCTTCGACCTGACCGACGGTCTGGTCGGCGGCGCGGCGATCGACGCCCAGGGCACGCCCTTGAAGGACGAGACCATGGCCGACGCCATGCACGCGGACGCCGTGCTGTTCGGCGCGGTCGGCGGTCCGAAATGGGACAATCTCGACTTCTCCATGAAGCCGGAGCGCGGCCTTCTGCGCCTGCGCAAGGAGATGGGGCTGTTCGCCAACCTGCGCCCGGCCTTCGTGTTCGACGCGCTGGTCGACGCCTCCACCCTGAAGGCCGAGGTGGTCAAGGGCCTGGACATCATCATCCTGCGCGAGCTGACCGGCGGCGTCTATTTCGGCGAGCCGCGCGGCATCGAGACCCTGCCCGACGGCTCCAAGCGCGGCGTGAACACCCAGGTCTACAGCTCCATGGAGATCGACCGGGTCGCCCGCGTCGGCTTCGAGCTGGCGGCCAAGCGCGGCAAGAAGCTGCATTCGGTGGAGAAGGCCAACGTGATGGAGTCCGGCGTGCTGTGGCGCGAGATCGTCAGCGCGATCGGGGCCAAGGATTATCCGGGCGTCCATCTGGAGCATATGTACGCGGACAATTGCGCGATGCAGCTGGTGCGCAACCCGCGCCAGTTCGACGTGATCGTGACCGACAATCTGTTCGGCGACATCCTGTCAGACTGCGCGGCGATGCTGACCGGCTCGCTGGGCATGCTGCCGTCGGCCTCGCTGGGCGCGCCGGACGAGTCCGGCCGACGCAAGGCGCTCTATGAGCCGGTGCACGGCTCCGCCCCCGACATCGCCGGGCGCGACGCCGCCAACCCGCTGGCCATGATGCTGTCCTACGCGATGATGCTGCGCTGGTCCTTCGACATGGAGGAGGACGCCAAGCTGGTGGAGACGGCGGTTGAGCAGGTTCTGGCAGGCGGCATGCGCACGGCCGACATCTATTCGCCGGGCACGGCCAAGGTGTCGACCAGCACGATGGGCGACGCGGTTCTGCGCGCGCTCGACAAGCTGACGAGCTGATTTCAAAGAAAGCGATGGATCATGGCTTATAAGGTAGCGGTGGTCGGCGCCACGGGCGCGGTCGGCCACGAGATTTTGAGCATTCTGGCGGAGCGGAATTTTCCGGTCTCCTCCGTCGTCGCGCTGGCCTCCGACCGGTCCGCCGGCCGCGAGGTCTCCTTCGGCGAGGATCAGGTGCTGAAGGTGCAGGCCCTGGAGAGCTATGACTTCAAGGGCACGGACATCGGGCTGTTCTCGCCCGGCGCGTCGGTGTCGGCGGTCTACGCCCCGAAGGCGGCCAAGGCCGGCTGCGTGGTGATCGACAACACCTCGCAGTTCCGCATGGATCCGGACGTGCCGCTGGTGGTGCCGGAAGTGAATCCGCAGGCGATCGCCCAGCACACCAAGCGCGGCATCATCGCCAACCCCAACTGCTCGACCATCCAGATGCTCGTGGCGCTGAAGCCGCTGCATGACATCGCGCCGATTAAGCGGATCGTGGTGTCGACCTATCAGTCGGTCTCCGGCGCCGGCAAGGAAGCGATGGACGAGCTTTTCAGCCAGACCCGCGCGGTCTACGTGAACGATCCGATCAAGCGCGAGCAGTTCACCAAGCAGATCGCCTTCAACGTCATCCCGCATATCGACGTGTTCATGGATGACGGCCAGACCAAGGAAGAATGGAAGATGCGGGTGGAGACCCGCAAGATCCTGGATCCGAACATCGAAGTGATGGCGACCTGCGTGCGCGTGCCCGTGTTCATCGGCCACGCCGAAGCGGTGCATGTCGAGTTCCACGAGCCGATGTCGGTGGAGACCGCGCGCAACGCGTGGCGCAAGGCCCCGGGGATCACCTTGCTGGATCACCGCAAGGATGAAGGCTACGTCACGCCGATCGAATGCGCGGGCGACGATCCCGTGTTCATCAGCCGCGTGCGCGCCGATCCCACCGTGCCGCACGGCCTCGCCTTCTGGTGCGTGTCGGATAATCTGCGCAAAGGCGCCGCTTTGAACGCGGTGCAGATTGCCGAAGCGCTGGTGAAGGACCATCTAAAGGCCGGTCAGCCTCAGCCGGCCTAATTCGCGTGAGAGAAATGACGGCGCCGGCGATTGACGAACCGCTCGCGCCGCCATATTCCAGTAGTAGACACACGAGAAGCGCGACAATAGCGCCGGCGAAAAAACAGGGAAGGAAAAGGGAATGAAGCGAGCGATAGCTCTAGCTGCGTTTATCGGCCTTGGCCTCGCAGCGCCTTTGGAGGTCTCCGCGCAGGGGACGCCAAAGCGTGGAGGAACTTTGAACTTCGCGATCAGCGCGGAGACACCGAACTATGATTGCCACGCGCATGACACATTTGCGGCAATTCACTTTTTAGCGCCGTTTTATTCGACGCTGCTGCAATTCGATCTGACCAAATACCCGGAGGTCAAAGGCGACCTGGCCGATAGTTGGACGATCGCGCCGGACCTGCGGAGCTACACCTTCAAGCTGAAGCCGAACGTGGTGTTCAGCGACGGTCAGCCGCTCACCTCGGCCGACGTGAAGGCGACCTATGACCGGATCCGCATGCCGCCGACCGGCGTCGTCTCGGCCCGCCGGGCGACTCTGGAAGCGATCGAAAGCATCGAGACGCCGGATCCGCTCACGGTGGTGTTCAAGACCAGCAAGGTCGACACGTCGCTGCTGCAGCAGTTCGCCTCGCCCTGGAACTGCGTCTACTCCGCCGCCAAGCTGGCGGAAAACCCCAAGTTTCCGGAAACCAACGTGATGGGAACGGGTCCGTTCCGCTTCACCGAACATGTGCGCGGCAGCCATGTCGCCGGCGTGCGCAACGACAAGTACTTCGTGCCGGGTCAGCCCTATCTGGACGGCATTCGCGGCAACTTCATGCTGCAGGCCGCCGCCATGGTGAACGCGCTCCAGGGCGGGCAGGTTCTGGGCGAATTCCGCGGCATCTCGCCGGCGGAGCGCGATCGCCTGAAGCAGGCGATGGGCGACAAGATCCGGATCGAAGAATCCCCCTGGACTCTGAACATCCTGATCGCGTTCAACACCACGAAGAAGCCGTTTGACGACGTGCGCGTGCGTCAGGCCCTGTCGCTGGCGATCGATCGCTACACCGGCAGCCAGGCGCTCTCCCGCACTTCGACTCTGCGCGCGGTCGGCGGCTCCCTGCGTCCCGGCTCCACTTTCGCGACGCCGGAAGCGGAACTGGAGAAGCTTCCGGGCTTCGGCAAGGACATCAAGGCCAACCGCGATCAAGCCCGCAAGCTGCTGGCCGAGGCCGGCGCTTCGAACCTGACCTTCAAGCTCATGAACCGGACGATCGCCCAGCCCTACACCACGGCCGGCATCTTCCTGATCGACCAGTGGCGCCAGATCGGCGTGAACGTCGAGCATGTGCAGCAGGAAACCTCGCCCTACTTCGCGGCGATCAACAGCGGCAACTTCGACGTGGTGGTCGACTTCTCCAACCTGTTCATGGACGAGCCGACCCTGGCGCTGGCCAAGTACGTCTCGTTCGACCGGGCGCCGGAGAACCGCTCGCGCGCCATCGACCGCGAACTCGACACGCTGTTCGACCAGCAGCGCCAGACCCTCGATGTGGCGGAGCGCACCAAGCTGCTGCGCCAGTTCGAAGCCCGCGCGCTGACCCAGGCCTATCAGGTGCCGCTGCTCTGGTGGCACCGGATCATCGCGACCAACCAAGTCCTCAACGGCTGGAACATGTCGCCCAGCCACACGCTGGGTCAGGATCTGGCCGGCGTCTGGCTCAACCAGTAAAGACTGCTCAAGTCCAAGTCCTTGGCGCTGCCGGTCCCGATCAGGGCCGGCAGCAGCCAGGCGAGCGCCTCCTCCGCCGCTTTCAGCGGGTCGCGCGAGGTCAGATAGGCGCCCAAGAACAAGCCCCCGAACAAATCTCCCGACCCATCGAATCGCCGAGGCAGCCGCGGCGCGCTGGCGCGGTCGACTCGAGCCTCGCTCACGATCAGCACGTCGATCCGGTCCGCCGGCACGTCCGGGCAATCGACGCTGGTCACCACGCTGACCGGAACCGCGAGGGATCGGGCGGCCGCGGCCACCGCGGCGACGCTGTCCACGGGCATGCCGGTCAACAGCCCCAATTCGAACCGGTTCGGCAGCAGAATGTCGGCGACGGGGACCAGCAGCGACTTTATCGCCTCTGCGACGCCCTGCCGCACGAAGCTGCGGCCAGCCCCTTCCGCGTCGAAATCGCCGATCACCGGATCGCAGACATAGACCGCTCCCGGCGCCTCGGCTTTGGCGCGCGCGACCGCGTCGGCGACGACCGCGGCGTTTCCCGCCTCGCCAAGATAGCCCGAAAGGACCGCGTCCAGCCGCGCGAAGCCGCCGACCGCCGCGACGCCCTCGACCAGGGGCTGAAGCGCCTGAGGCGGACGGATTTCACCCCTGAAGGCCCCATGCCCGGGGTGATGGGCCAGGATCGCGGTGTCTATGGTCCAGACACGGTGGCCGAGCCGCTCCAAAGCCGGGCGCGCGGCCGCGTTCCCGACATGCCCGACCACGACGTTCGACTGAATGGAAAGCACCTGCGCCATCTTGTTCCCGGCTCCATCTCGCACCTGCGATCGTTGACTTGAAGCCCGGTCCGCGTCTACATCGCGCTGCACCCTATTTTTAAATGTGGGTTTGAAGAGGCCACCATGAAACCCAGCAAGCGGCCCTTGTCGCCGCATCTGCAAATTTACAAACCGCAGATCACCAGCGTTCTTTCGATCAGCCATCGCATCGCCGGCGTCGCGCTCGCGGTCGGCACCTTGCTGCTGACCTGGTGGGTGATGGCGGCCGCCACCAGCCCCGCGGCCTTTCAGACCGTGCGCGGCGTGATCGGCTCGCCGATCGGATATATCTTGCTCTTCGGT
>JBMLRS010000577.1:0-2954 GCA_049240905.1 Elsteraceae bacterium | reverse complement strand
GTCATGGCGACCGCGTCGTTGAACAGGATCTTGTAGGTGATGTTGGTCTTTGCCGCGATCGCCTGCCGGATCGCCATGGAGCCGGAATGATAGTAGGTGCCCTCGCCGAGATTCTGGAAGATATGGCCCCCGCCGGTGAAGCGCGAGGAGGCGGCCCAGTTCACCCCTTCGCCGCCCATCTGGATCAGCGAGCTGGTCTCTCGGTCCATCCAACTCGCCATGAAATGGCAGCCGATCCCGGCCAGCGCCTTTGAGCCCTCCGGAACCTTGGTGGAGCTGTTATGCGGGCAGCCCGAGCAGAAATAGGGCGTGCGCGTCGCGCCGGGGATTTGGATCAGGCGCGCGGCCGTCGGCGACAGGGCGGCCGCGCGCGCGGGCAGATTCAGCGCGGGGAACAGCCGGTCCAGACGCTTGGCCAGGATCGGCGCGAGCCGTCGCGGCGAAAGTTCGCCGATCCAGGAGATCAGCCGCTCGCCAGCTTCGTCGCGCTTGCCGACCATGACCTGCGGCTTGGCGCCGGGATAGTCGTAGAAATACTCCTTCAGCTGACTCTCGATGATTCCGCGTTTCTCCTCGACAACCAGGATCTCCTGCTTGCCGGTGACGAACGCCAGCGCGCCCTGCCGCGCGAGCGGCCAGACCATGCCGACCTTGTAGACGTCGATCCCGATCCGTCGGCAGGCGGCCTCGTCCAGGCCCAACAGGCGCAACGCCTCCATCAGGTCGAGATGCGCCTTGCCGGTGGTCACCACGCCGAAGCGGGCGTCAGGGACGTCGTAGATCCGCCGATCGATCGGGTTGGCCTCGGCGAAGGCGAAGACCGCGCGTTTCTTCGCCTCCATGCGCTCCTCGATCTGCGGGCCAGGGAGATCGGGCCAGCGGTAGTGCAGGCCGCCCGGCGGCGGCGCGTAATCCGGCGCGCGGAAGACGCGGTCAGGCTGGAGGTCGACCGAACGGCCGCTCTCCACTGTCTCGGAGATCGCCTTGAATCCGACCCACATGCCGCTGAAGCGGGAGAGCGCGTAGCCGTACTCGCCGAACGCGAGATATTCCGAGACCGAGGCCGGGTTCAGCGTCGGCATGAACCAGGCCATGAAGGCGACGTCCGACTGATGCGGCATGGAGGAGGAGACGCAGCCATGATCGTCGCCCGCGACCACCAGAACCCCGCCATGGGGCGAAGAGCCGTAGGCGTTGCCGTGCTTCAACGCGTCGCCGGCGCGATCCACGCCCGGCCCTTTGCCGTACCAGAGGCCGAAGACGCCCTGCACGGTCTTGTCCGGATGGGTCTCGACCTGTTGCGATCCGAGAACCGCCGTCGCCGCCAGATCCTCGTTCACCGCCGGCAGGAACTCGATCCCGCAGCGGGCGACCAAATCCTTGGCGCGCCACAGCTCCAGATCCAAGCCGCCGAGCGGCGAGCCGCGATAGCCGGAGACGAAGCCGGCGGTGGTCAGGCCACGGGCGCGATCGCGCCGCGCCTGGTCCAGCGCGATCCGCACCAGGGCTTGAGAGCCGGTCAGGAACACGCGCCCGTCGGTCTTCTCGTAACGGTCGGTCAGGGAGTGGACGGCCATCACCGGCTCTTCTCGTCAAGGTGATCGAGGGTAAACCGAGAGGCTTGGCGAATCTTGTCAATCTTGCTGAGATTTCAGAGGAAATTGAAAAGACTGACCGATAAACTATAGAAATCGGAGAATTCTTTCGAGGTGCGGCATGGCGCTGACGGAACAGGATCGAAAGCTGCTGATGCGGCTGCAGACGGACGCGCGGCTGTCCAATCAGGATCTGGCGGACAGCGTCGGCATGTCGGCGTCGGCCTGTTGGCGACGGGTGCGCGCCTTGGAAGAGGCGGGGGTGATCGCCGCCTATCGCGCGATCGTGAACCCGGACAAGGCGGGCTTGAGTTTCAGCGCCATCGTCCATGTCTCGCTGATGCGCCACGGCGCGGATCCGGTCGAGAGCTTCGTCGCGCGGATCCTGGAGCGTCCGGAGGTGCTGGAATGTTTCGCCACCACCGGCGAGGCGGATTATCACCTGCGCGTCGTCTGCCGGGACAAGGATGCCTACAACGACTTTCTCGATCAGTTTCTGTTTCGCTTGCCGGGCGTCGCGCAGGTCCGCACCAACCTCGTGCTGAAAGTCATCAAGGCGGACGGGCCGGCTCCGGTGTGAGCGAGCGCGCATCAAGATTATGCAAAAAGAGATAGATGGGCTGCGATACAACCCTTTATTCACATCGTTGTTAAGTAATTACTCTGTTTGTGCTGAGCGAAACTCAAATCGCTTTCTCCTGCATCGTTAATTTATCTTAAAATGATCTATACAAAATCAATTATCTTTTTTAACGTCATTTGCATGACGGTCAGGTGAATTGATGAATCGTCGGAGTTCCAAGAAGCCTTTTGCTAACGAACGAAAATTAAAAGGGGGATGGAATGCGCGTCGTCATAGCGGGGATCGATGGCTATCTCGGTTGGCCTCTGGCGCTGCATCTGGCTGAACGAGGGCATGATGTCGCGGGTTTCGACGCGCTGCTGCGTCGCGAATGGGTGGAGATCGAAGGCGGGGAGTCGGCCTTGCCGATCCTTGACATGGAGGGCCGGCTGAAGGCCGCGCGCGAGCATGGCCTGAACATCCGCTTCCTTAAATGCGACACCCGCGATTACGACCTGACGCATGCTTTCCTGCGCCAGGAACGCCCGGACGTGGTGGTGCATCTGGCGGAGAACCCCTCGGCGCCCCACAGCATGATCGACGTGGATCACGCGGTGATGGTGCATGAGAACAACGTCATCGGCAGCCTCAAGCTGCTCTATGCGATGAAATCGGCCTGTCCGAGCGCGCATCTGCTGAAGCTCGGCTCGATGGGCGAATATGGCACGCCGAACATCGACATTCCCGAAGGCTTCTTTGAACTGGAGTTTCGCGGACGGCGCGAGCGGCTGCCGTTC
>JBMLRS010000576.1:0-14481 GCA_049240905.1 Elsteraceae bacterium | reverse complement strand
GACAGATGGCTAGTAGAAACGCAACTCCGCGCTGAGTCGCTCGCGAGTCATTTCCGGCGCGACATGGCTGCGATGGACCGTGCTGCCGAGAAACAGGATGCAATCCCCAATGTCAGGCGTCGGGCGGAAATGGCATTCCGGCGGAAACGCGGCGTATACGGTGGCGGGCGCGATCTCCAGTTGGTTGTACGCGCCCTCGACGGTCTGCGTCGGCAGGATGCGGTGGGTGCGGCGGGCCATCAGCTCCAGTCCTGGGGCGTCCACGCCGCAGGGCGTCAAGGGTGTCCAGACATTCACACCAGTCACGGAGAAGGCCGTGATGTCCTGATGGAAGGGCACGTGGGAACAGCCTTCCTTCGGCGTCACCTTCCGCACCACGCTGTCGGTCAACGACAGCCGGGGCGTTCGGCCGAAGATCCGATGAAGCACTTTGGCCATTTCGGGGACCAGGAGCGCCATGGGGTCGCGGAAGGTTTCGTCCTCCTCCAGCATGGCCCAAGGGACGTTCGTCGGATGGCCGTCGAACCAAATCCGGGCGCGCCTCTCCAACTCCCGGCAGGCCTCAGTCTGCGCCGCGCCAATGAGGTGCGCGGCCCCGTGTCGCATGAGCAGGTCGCCCGCGGCGTATTCCTCCCCAGGCGCGAGACGTAGGATCGGGTCGCCGGCGCCCGCCTCGCCGTGGGGCGCCGGCGGTTCGTTCAGCCGCGCCAACGCCTCGAGATGCGGGATCACCGCGTCCATCCCGTTACGCTCGCGCGCGATGGCGTTCAGCGCGGCCATGGCGTTGACGTCGCCCGGATGGCTGCTGAGCACCGCCGCGTAATGCGCGTGCGCCGTCTCCCAATCCTTCTCCAGATAAGCCAATCCGCCGAGATTGGATTGCGCGATGGGGTGGTCGCGATCGAGCAGCAGGGCGTATCGCAAGCCGGCGCGCGCCGCGGCCGGGTCCGTTTTCAAGAGATCATAGACAAGCCGGGTGATCTCGCTCGCCGCCGCCGTGAAGTCTTCCTCCGCGACCGCCGGCTTGAAGCCGGCCATGCCGGCCAAGGGCGGCGGGGTGAGCGGAGTCACGAGGCAGGCGTCCCGCAGGGCCAGATGCGCGGGCGTCTCCAGTCCCTCCGCTCGACCGCCGTCAAGCCAATCAAGAAACCTGTCGCCGGCGGCGCGCGCCGGCGCGCTCATCTCTCGTCGGCCGGCGGCTCGCGCCACGATCCGGAAAGACTCCTTCAGATAGTCAAGCGCCAGATCGGCGATCCCGCCGCAGCGGAACAAATACGCGTTGGCGATCATCGCGCGAAGTCGGTTGTGCGTATTGTAGTCGTACATTAATACAAGGTGGTTAGAGGCTTTAAGGTATTACACAATTTTGATAGAGTCTTTGACGAACGGCATCGAGAATCCATCGAAATGTCCAGAAATTGGATATTTTCTTATGATTACTGTAAATGATGAATATTCCGTCTTCTTTCTGGAGTTCGTGATGTTTTATGGCGCGCCGAACGCTTTCCCCCGTCGGCCTATTGCGCTATTCGAGCGCAATCGGCAGCGCTGTGGCTAGGATTTGCCCGTTATGGCTGAAAGAAGCGCTGCGTGAGTTGTCGTAAGAAATCTTGTATGACTAGATCGACGGCGCGATATGATAGGCGATGCGCTTCCGCCGCCTTGCCGCCATCCTGTTTCTCTTTTCCTGCTTTGCGCTCCCTGGCGCCGCGCAGCAGACATTTGGCGACACGACGGTTTGCTTCACGCCCGGGCAGCCCTGCGCGGGACTGATCGCAGAGACGATCCGCGGCGCGCGCAGCGAGGTGCTGGTGCAGGCCTTCGGCTTCTCGAACGCGACGGTGATCGAGGCGCTGAGCGACGCGCATGGACGGGGCGTCGCGGTCACGGCGTTGCTGGACCGAACGGTTCAGAAAGAGCCGTCGCCGAGGGCGTTGACGATGGTGAAGCAGGGCGTCAGAGCCTACATTGACGACAGAGTCGCGATTGCGCACAACAAGGTGCTGGTGATCGACGGCGCGACGGTGATCACCGGCTCCTTCAACTTTACGCAGTCCGCGCAAAGCCGAAATGCGGAGAATTTGCTGGTGATCCGCAATCCACAGTTGGCGTCCGCCTATCGGGACAATTTCCGGAGCCGGTTGGCAGGGGCGACGGAATGGAAGCCGTGAAGACCGGTTCTCCGCTGTCAGAAGTCGATCAGTTTCTCGATTGGCGGGCTCTGGGCCTCGCCCCGGTGCGCGACGCGTTGGAGCGGCCGTTCGAGTGGGCGATCGACATGCCTGAAACTGAATTCGACCTGATGGGCGAAATTCCCGCGGGGGTTCGGCGTCGCTGGCATCCAATCGCCAATCAGTTCTATCTCTACTGGCGCGCCAAGCGCGACGCGGCGGGGGGCGCGCCGGATCGCGCGGAGATCGACCCGCTGCTCGAGATACCGCTTTTGTGCCCGCATATCTGCATCTTCGAGCCGAGCGCGACCCATGTCGATCCGCAGGATTGGTTCTGTCGACTGATGGGAACGCACGTCGAGCAGGCGCTTGGGTTTTCGTTGAACGGCCGCCGCGTCCTGGAATTCTACCCAAACCCCAGCCGAGAGCAGATCAGGCGCTATGGCCGGGTCGCGCGCGACCTGCGCATTTCGCACCGAAGCGGTCCCTCGCGCACGAAAGTGGAGGAGCGGGTCGGCCGCGTCGAATCTCTCTATCTCCCCATCACCGACAGGCGGCGCGGCGCGCCGGCCGCCTTCGGCGTGGCGGTCTACCAATGGATCAGGGCGTGACGCGAGATCAGTGAATCTCGTCGGCGTCGGCGATCGCCTTTGCGAGCTTGGCGAACGTGAAGCCTTTCCTCTTGGCCGCCCCGATCAACACGGCCTCGCGCCGGACCAGGCGATCGACCACCGCCGGAATGTCCCGAACGGCTTCCGGCGGCACGATCACGGCGCCGTGCCGATCGGCGTGGATGATGTCGCCGGATTTCACGCGCATCCCGAACACATTGGCCTCGCCGCCGAAATCAACGGCGTGGACCCAGGCGTGCGACGGCGCGATCGAGCCTGAGAGGGCTTGAAACCCCTCCGCCCAAACATGGGTGTCGCGGATCGAACCGTTTGTGATCACGCCCAGAGAGCCAAGTCCCTTATGGATGTTGGACTGAACTTCACCCCAGAAAGCGCCGAAACCCGCGCGATCGCCGTCCAGGTCCTGCAGCACGCACACAGAGGGGCGCGGCCCGCCGCTCTCGATATACTGGTAATAGTCGAGTCGGGCCTGTTTGGCCTCCGCTCCTGAGAGCTTCGAGGGTTCGGTCGAGGCGATCCGAGCGGTGCGGGCGTACCCCACGATCGGCTTCTGGTCTGGATACTGACAGATCAGATTGCGGGTGGTGAAGCCGCTGACCCGCCAACGCGGATCCATCGTCTCCAAGGCGTTGCACAGGGTCGGCGTGTCGTACTCCGCAAGTTTCTCGAGGTCTTTCGCGCTGGGGGCTTTGGGCATCTCGCTCCTCCTCTCCGGTCCGGCGCGGTCTTTGGGATGCGCGCGCCTTGATGTTTTCCAAACAAACAATCGGCGGAAACCCACCCGCTGTCACCTGGCGTTCCGTCGGTCGGGATCTTGTCGGACTTGATCAAGATCAATGCCCGCCTGGCGCGGAAGCCCCAAGGTTTCGCCATCCCGAGGGTGAGGGGCTGCGATTGGATCCGGCCTCAGGCGCTGGCGGCGGGCGGCGGCTTGGCCGCCCAGCGTCTGGGCGGCGAGACGATGAAGGTTTTGACCCACTCCACCATTCCGGTCCCGATCCACCGATCAACTGAAGCGCTGGCCGCGCTTGGAAGGACGACTGACGATGCTTACGAAGATCCGTCTCGAATTGGCTCGCTGCCCGGAGTTTCCGGAGGGCAGCGCGAAGCACGGCTATCTGTTGACGCTACCCCTGTGTGAAGACGGCGCGCTCGATCTGTCGCATGGCAAGCATGTGGCGGAGAAATGCCGCTTCGAGCGTTTCTGGAACGGCGAGCCGCCCGATGTCGGCCATATCGAGCGGCATGGTCATGGGTGGTCGCTGGCTTTCGAGGACGATCCGGACGCGCCGCGCGAACCGATCTTCCGGGCCGAGGGGCACCGCTTTCTGCCGGGCGAGTATCTGACGATCAAGGAGCGTGACGGCGAGCAGCGCACCTTTCGGATCGCCGCGATCTGGGCGACCCCGAACTGACGTCCGATTCTGGCGCTCTCACGAGATCAACGGGAAGGGCCGTCAGGGTGGAGCGGGTCGAGCGCGTCGGCGACGACGCGGCGCAGAAAATGTTTACAATGTAATCATCAAAGAGTTAGGCTGTCCGGGCAATCGAAGGATGGGCGGCATGACCTTGCAATTCTCTCTGGCGCCGCTGATCACTGCGGCCCCCGCGATCCCGATCCACGCCTTCGCGGCGATCGGCGCGTTCATGGTGGGGCTGCTCCAGTTTTCGCTTCCGAAAGGCGCGAAGCGCCATCGGGCGCTGGGCTATGTCTGGCTGGGGCTGATGGGCGTGGTCACGATCAGCAGCTTTTGGATTCATCAGATTCGGCAGTGGGGCGATTTCAGCTGGATCCATCTGCTTTCGGCGTTCGTGCTGATCCAGCTTCCGATCGCAGTCATCGCCGCCCGGCGTGGAAACCTCGTGGCCCATCGACGGATCATGCGCGGGATCTTTCTGGGCGGGCTTGTCGTCGCGGGCGGCTTCACCTTCATGCCCGGACGGATCATGCACGCGGTGATGTTCGGCGGGTGAGGGCGGCCGCATGCGGCGATTCCGGCTCAAGAGCGTCACTCTTGAGCCGAAATGCGGCTTCGACGCGACCTAGCCGCGTCCGATGAACGGCATCAGGTTCGCCATCACAGTCACGAAAGGCACGTTCGCCTCCGGCGTGAGGCTCGCCATATAGACCAGGGTCCGCGCGACGTTCTCGACGTCCATGGTCGGTTCCGGCTTTGTCGAGCCGTCGGCCTGCAGCACGCCGCCCGCCATGCGCGCGGTCATCGGGGTCGCGGCGTTGCCGACGTCGATCTGACCGCAAGTGATGCCGAACTCGCGGCCGTCCAGGTTCGTGGCGCGGGTCAGCCCGGTGATGGCGTGCTTGGTGGCGGTGTAGGGCGCCGAACGCGGCCGCGGCACATGCGCCGAGATCGACCCGTTGTTGATGATTCGGCCGCCGCTCGGCGTCTGCGACTTCATCAGACGCATGGCCTGTTGAGTGCAAAGGAACGGGCCGGTCAGGTTCACGTTCACCACGGCCTGCCACTGCTCGTAGGTCAGATCCTCCATGGGGATCGCCGGCGCGCCCATGCCGGCGTTGTTGAACAGCAGGTCCAGCCGGCCAAACGTCGCCTTCGTCTTGGCGAACAGATCGGCGACAGCGGCGGGATCGCCGACATCGGTCGGCGCGACGAGCGTCTTCACCCCGGTCGCCTTGCCCAGCGTCGCCGTCTCTTCCAGCGCGTCCGCCCGACGCCCGACGAGGACAAGGGCGTAGCCTTCGCGCATCAAGGCCAGGGCGCATGCCCGTCCGATGCCGCTGCCGGCGCCCGTCACCATCGCCACCCGCGTCAAATCAGTCATATCCGTTTCATCCCCATCGCAATGATTGTTGGTCGATAGGCCAGCCTCGCATTTTTTCCCGGCCGGCGTCGAGGCGTCCGGATCGACGTCGGCGCAGCGCAAGCCTGATCCGCGGATCGCCTTTATGCGTAATACGAATGTTAAAATGGACCAAAGGGCCCGCGAATGAGATGTTACTAAAGAAGGCGGCCATGATCCGAACCCTGAAAACAAAAGACACTGCGGAGACCGAGTGGATCGAACGCATCCTGTTCGCGAACGGGGAGGATTCGTTCTCAGATCGGCTGATCGGTCTCGCCGTGATCGGCGAGGTGGTGGGCATGCACGACTCTCTGGAGGAGATCGTGAAGATCACCCGCCACTACTCAGCCCGGATCAATCACCAACTCTCGGTCTTCGACATGAGCGCGCCGGACCCTGAGAAGGGCCGCTTCGTCTCCGTCGGGAACTATCGGATGAGAGGGGATACCGAAGACCTCTCCTTGATCTCCGATATCCCCAATCCGGTCCAGCGCAAGCAGGTCATCGACGACTACTTCATGGCGCGGACCTTAGGCGTGCCATTGTTCGCCAAGGTGCATGCGAACATGAACGGGGTTCACTGGTCCTACGACCGCATCCTCGTTCCCGTCCGCACGAAGGACCTAAACGTTCTGATCAGCGCCTACTGGCATCATGGCGAGTTCTCGACGAAATAGATCGAGCGACTCACGCTGAGACGACCAGATCGTATGCATGGCGTAATCATGTAGTCTTAGCTTCAGGGAAAGATCGCTGTGACGCTGGCGATAGGTCGCCAGCATGTTCTTGTCGAACAACCGTTGTTTGATGGCGCCAGTGTGGAAGTCTGACCGATGCTCCTTGATCATCAGTGCGCGCGCCAGAACGGTGATCTGACCGGATAGGCCCGTCTTGCGTCTGGTCTCATGCACCCAGACGCAACCTCCCGTCGTGATACGCCCCGTGATTTTGCGCGTCACGTCGCTGACCATCTCGATCCCGAGGCGGGATTCCGGCTTGCGATTGGCGAACCAGAAACGTTCCGAAACATAGGCGTCGTAAAGGCTGGGCTCCGGCGCCACCATTTTGGCCGCGACTTGCCCCACGACATGGCCATTGTTGTCGATCGCTTGCAGCCAAAGCGCGTTCGACCAGTCAAGGCGATTATAACGGTAGTCAAAGGCGGGATTGATCTCCTCACGGTAGCCGCCATCCAAAGCGCGGATCGCGTCATAGAACTTCCGGAAGTCGCAAGACGCCTCAATTCGGAGGCCTTGGTCGTAATGCCAGTCCAGATTCGATTGAATATAGGCATGGACCGTCGCAAGATCTTTGTCGTTCATCATCGTTCTCCATCGGCGGGAGTGCCGATGGAAAAAAGTTACCTATAATAGTAAATCATTCGACATAAAACGCTGTGATTATATTATACGCGAACGCATGGTATTTTAGTTGAGTTGCATAGCGCGCGGTTGTCAGACCAAATAATCGCGCGTTCGTGGATAGGCAAAAAATGCCTATCCGTCAGAAAGCTCACTCCGATCTCGGATTCGGAGAATATTGAGCGATGCTCGAGGATCTCAGAATCGACTCTTCAGAGTCGTCAGCCGCTTCAACATTTTGTGGGTGATCACCATTATCGCCGCTGCATCTGAGGGGTGGGCGCTCAGTTGCGTCGATCTGTGTCTACGCTTCGCCAATAAAGAACTTTACTGCGCGTCGATTTCTGTAATTCTGACCGTTGCTGAAAAGGCGCAGGGGCGAGGGAGACAGAATGTCCGCCGACGACCCCCGCGAAGGGCACAGTTTGAATGCCGATTTCTTTGGATTTGGCCACGCGCGCCAATCTCAACGCTTTGCAGACGACCCAGTCGTTGCTGAGCAGGAGCTCGCGCCGCATCTCCACCGGGTTGCGCGTCAGCGACCCGCTTGACGATTCTCAGGCGTTTTTCGCCGCCCAGGCGTTAAATGAGCGGGTCAAACAAAACCAGATCGCCAAGAGCAATATTGAGTTGGCGAGCTACGCGCTGGACGCGGCCCTGGCGGGCTTGGAGGCCATCGGTCGGCTGCTCGACGGCGTCAACGGGATTCTGACCAGCCTCTCGACGGCGCCAGATTTGGTCAGCTCGGAGCGGCTGCGCGCACAGTACAACAGTTTTCTGGCCCAAATCGACAGTCTGGCGAACTCAGCCGTCTATCAGGGCGTCAATCTGATCAACAACAGCGTGACCTCCCTCAAGGTCTCGTTCAGCGGCGCGTATGGTCAGAACGACTTGGAGATTGCGTCGATCCGCTCGGACTCGGCCGGGTTCGCCTTGAGCACCGTGGCGGCGGGGCTGTTCTTTCAATCGGTCACAACGATCGCGTCTCAAGATTCGCGAGACTCCATCGCTTCGATCGCGTCCATCGCCTCCCGAGCCTCGCGCGCGGGCGTCAACGCCGCGCCTGCGCTGTTCTCGCAAGACTCCCTCGCCTCGACTCCCTCCATCGCGTCGACCGGTTCGGTTCCCTCCGCCGCCTCAACCGTCTGCAACCCGTCGGTCCCCTCGCAAAGCTCGATTCCCTCTTTGCAGTCGACGCCCTCTCAAGCCTCAAGAAGCGCCTTCCTCGCGGTCAACGCCTCGACCAGCGCGCCCTCGCTGCCGAGCGTCGCCTCCATCGCGTCTGTTGGGTCGAGCGCGTCGCTGCAGTCGATCGCCGGCGCGAACGTCGCCGCGGTGAATCAGGTGCTGATCGCCGGCATCCAGCAGACTTTGGTGAACGCGCAATCGGCCTTGAGCGCCACCCGCTCGACGATCGGCATCATCAACGCGGTGCTGTTGGTGCGGATCGACTTCTCCAAGAATTACATCATGACCGCCCAAGGTCAGATAGCAGGGCTGACGGCGGCGTCGCTCAGCGAGGAGACCGCCAACCTCAAGGCGATGCAGACAGCCCAGGAGTTCGGCTTGCTCGCGCTCTCGATCACGACCAGGGCGCGCTCCAACTTGTTGCGCCTGTTCTAATCCGTCAGCCCAACGTCAAACTTGCGGCGCTGAGGTCGCCCAAGGAGACGGCGACGCGGTCTCCAGGCGCGAGCCACTGCGTCCGCACCACGCTGCCCAGCATCACGATCGAGCCTCGCGGCACTGCGCGCCGCCCCGCGAGCCAGCGCAGCGCCTCAAGAGGATTCCCCAGAATGTCGCGTCCCACGCCTTCCAGCGGCGTGGCGTCGTTGATGGTCATCCGCCCCATCAGACTGGAGAGATCATAGTCCTCCCAGTTGGGAACGGGGTCGCCGATCACGCAGGCGCGCTGGAAGAAATCGTCTGCGATCAGCGTCGGCGCGTCCATGGCGCGCCAATCGGCATAGCGATCCTCCACCAGCTCGATCGCCGCCATCACGGCGCCAACCGCGGCGCGGGTCTGGCTCATCGAGGGCGCGCCGTCGCCGCCAAGGTCAGCCTTCAACCGCACGGCGATCTCGCACTCGACGCCCAGCAAGCGCGGCGGGTTCGCAAAGCGCGCGGAGCCAAGGTGCAGGTCGGACGCCAGCACGCCGCCCGCGCAGGGCTCCGGTATGTTCAGATAGGTCTGCATCACCGTCGTCGTGCAGCCGATCTTGAAGCCGCCGTAGGGCCCATGTCCGGAGGCGCGGCGCAGGCGGTGCAGCGCCTCCTGGATGGCGTAGCCCTCCGCGACGGTCCGAGGGCGACGGTCCTCCGCCAGTTTTTCCAACCCATGCGCGCCGACGCGCAAGGCCAGAAGATCTTCCGCCGCCTTCGCGATAAATTCTTTTTGCATGCTCAGCTTTCCCGTTCTTGACAGCTGATGCTATCATCTCATCGTGTCTCCGCCAGAACCTCAGCCTGCGACGCCGCGCCCCTCCGCGGCCCAGCCTCCGTTTTCGCTTGTGATCGTGATGGCCGCCTTGATGGCGGTCGCGCCTTTCACAATCGACGCCTATCTGCCAAGCATGCCGTCGCTCGCCGCGCATTTCGACGCGCCGATGGCTTTGGTCCAACTCAGCCTCTCGCTCTACATGGTCGGCTTCGCGGGCGGACAGCTGTTCATCGGGCCCTGGAGCGACCGCGTCGGCCGGCTGGTTCCGATCTACATGGCGATGAGCCTATACGTCGGGGGATCGCTGCTCTGCAGCTTCGCCCCTTCGATGGAGCTGCTGAACGCGGCCCGCTTTTTTCAGGGGCTCGGCGCGGGCGTTGGGCCGGTCGTCGTGCGGGCGATGGTGCGCGATCGTTTCGAGCGTGAGGAGGCGGCGCGGCTGATGTCTCTCATGGGCGTGATCTTCATGATCGCGCCGATGATCGCGCCTTTCATCGGCGGTTGGATCCTCACCCTGGTGGGTTGGGAGGCGATCTTTATGTTCCTCGCCTCCTACGGCGCGGCTTGTCTGATCTCCACCCGCTTGATCGTGCGGGAGACCTTGCCGAAGGAGCGGCGCAGCACCGCGCCTTTGCTGAGCATCCTCAAGGATTATCGCTCCTTGCTGGTCAATCGACGGTTTCTTGGGTTCACGCTGGCTTCATCGAGCGCCTTCGCCGGCATGTTCGCCTTCTTTTCCGGCTCGCCCTTCGTCTATATCGAGCATTACGGCGTTTCGCCGGAGAATTACGGTTGGCTGTTCGGCGTCAACGTCGTGATCATGATGGGGTTGAACCTCGTCAACCGACGGCTTGTCCCGAAGTTCGGATCGGAGCGCCTGATGCGCTGGGCGCTGAACATGAACCTGTTCGGCGGCGCCTGCTTGATGTTGTTCGCTTTTTTTCCGGTGGGCGGGCTGCCCGTCCTGGTGTTCTGCGTCGCCTTGTTCATCGGGCCGCTCAGCATGATCGGCGCGAACTCGATGGCGGGCGCGCTGGACAAGTTTCCCCACATCGCCGGCACGGCGTCGGCCTTGTCAGGCGCGATCAGCTATTCGATCGGCATTGTCGCCGGCTTGCTGGTGGGGCAGTTGCACGCGATGGGGCCGGGCGCGATGAACGTTGTGATGGGCGTGATGGGCCTGCTCGCCACATTGGCCTACCGCTATTTGATCGGGTCGCCGAAGACCTGACGCAGTTCGTCAATTTCGTCGCTCGAGAGCAGGCGCGGCGCCTGGCCGCGCAGCAGCAGAGCCAGCTTTGCGGTTTCCTCAAGCTCCTCAAGCGTGAAGAAGCCGGCGGTCGCCGAGCGATGCCAGATCACCGGCCCAAGCGCCTGCAGCATCACGCCGCGCGCGCGCCCAATCTCCGCGCGCACCAGATCCGCCACTTCCGGCGCGCCGGGCCGTCGGTAGGGAAGCAGCGGGATCGGCCCGACCTTCATCATGGAATAGGGGGTGAGCGGCGGGGCGATCGGCTGGCCGGGTTGGCTGAGCAACGAGAGGGCGACCAGATGCGGCGAGTGGCTATGCACAACCGCCTGGGCGGTGGGGTCCGCATCATAGATCGATCGATGCAGGATGATGGTCTTGGAGCCTCTGTCGCCGGAGACCTGCTGGCCGCTTGAATCCAGCTTCGCGAGCCTCGCCGGATCCAGCATGGCCAGACAGGCGTCGGTCGGCGTGATCAGAAACCCGTCCGGCAGCCGGGCGGAGATGTTGCCGGCGGAACCGACGACATGCCCCCGCTGGAACATCAGCGCGCCGATCCGGCAGATCTCCTCCCGCAGTTGCGCCTCAACGCTCACGCCAGTTTGCTCCAGGCGGTCAGGAACATGTCCGGCGCGCCGAAATTGCCGGATTTCAGTGCAAGGCAGAGATTCGGGCGGTCCAGCGCGGTCAGCCAGGGCACCCCTGGCGCGATCGCCGGGCCGACTTGCAGCAGCTTCACGCCGAGCGCGGAGACCACCGCGCCGGAGGTCTCCCCGCCGGCGACCAGCAGTTTGGTGACGCCGCGCGCCGGCAAGGCTTTGGCGACGGCCGCCAACGCGGCCTCCACAAGTTCGGCCGCGCGCTCCAGACCCAGGCGGGCCTGGGCCCCGCGCACGGCTTCGGGATCGGCGGTGGAGGCGACTACGACCGGGCGGTCCGCCGGCTGCGCGTCGATCCAGGCCAGGATCGCCTCGGCGGATTCCGCGCCGGACGCCAACCCGTCCGGACTGATCCGCAAGACTGGCAGGCCGCCGGCTTCGGCTTGCGCCACCTGACCCAAGGTCGCGGCGGAGCAGCTCCCGGCGAGCACGACCGCGCGTCCTGGCGCGGCGCGCATCGGGGCGACCTCGGCCTGCGCCTTGATCCAGCCTTGCCGACGATAGGCCGCCGGTATTCCCAGCGCGATCCCGGAGCCGCCGACCATCAAGGGCAGATCCAGGCTGGCGTCGGCGATGCAGCGCAGATGGTCATCCTCCAGCGCGTCGACGATCACCGCGCCTTCGAGGGATCTCATTCGCGCGGCCAACGCCTCCGGGCCGGCGGCGACGGTCTTGTAGGGCGCCAAGCCGACCGGCAGCTTGCTCTGCGCCGCCATCAGCCGGACCAGGCTGGAGTCGCGCATCGGCGTGAGCGGGTGGTCGCGCATCGGGCTGTCGGACAGCAGGATTTCATTCACGAACAGATGGCCGAGATAGACCGAGCGGCCGGCGGCCGGGAAAGCCGGGCAGACGGGGATCTGCTTCGCGCCGAGCAGCGAGGCCAGCGCGTCGGTCACCGGGCCGATATTGCCCTTGGCCGTTGAGTCGAAGGTGGAGCAGACCTTGAACAGAATCTGCCGCGCGCCCATTGATTTCAGCGCCATCGCCGCCGTGACGGAGTGCGCGCAGGCTTCTCCCGGATCGATGGTCCGGCTTTTCAGGGCCACCACCAACGCCTCCGTTCCCTCAGGCGCGCCGCCCTCGGGCACGCCGATCGCCAGGACCGTCGCCATGCCGTCGGAGGCCAGCATCAGGGCGAGGTCTGAGGCCCCCGTGAAATCGTCCGCCACCGATCCGAAGGCGATCGCGCTCTTTTGTTCGGTCATGACGGGTCCCATTCGAAGATCTCACAATTGGCGAAATGCTTGCCGGTCAGCTCATGCAGGAAAGTGCCGTGGCCGACGATGGCGACGCGGGCGTGCGGCAGCGCCTTCACCCAATCGCGGAAGGCCGCGACGCGCGCTTTGAAGATCGGCTGCGGCTCGACGGGAATGCCGCGTTCGTTCTGCGGGCCGACATGCCACCAGGGATCGTCGAGATGATCGAAGCTGAGATGGGGAAACTCGGTGGCGAGCTCCATCGGCGAACGGCCGACGTCGCAGCTCGAAGACAGATGTTCGCGATGCAGCGGCTGGACATGGACCGGGACGCTGTGGCCGAACAGGCCGTGCGTGGTCTGCAGCGCGCGGGTGAAGGGCGTCGTGTAGACGACCTCCACCGCCAGGGATCGGGCGATCGGGCTGGCGGCGGCCGCTTGGGCGTGGCCGTGGTCGGTCAGCCTCGCGTCCCAATGCATCGGGTCGATCCCGGTCTCCGCGTAATGCAGATTGAAGGTGGACTGGGCGTGGCGGATCAGGTGAACAAGCGTGGGCATGGCCGCACCATAGGCGATGATGATGGTCTCGTCACCGGTTCGGCGAAGCCCCGTGCGGCCCCGGCTTCGCGCGTGCTAAGCTTTTCTCCTCACCCCTATGGAGCGTGCCCTGATGCGCCTTGACGCCCTCGAAACTCCCTGCCTGTTGCTTGACCCCGCGCGGGTCAGCCGGAACGTTCATCGGCTGCGAAACCGGGTGGAGGCGATGGGCGTGGCGCTGCGGCCGCATCTGAAGACCGCCAAAAGCATCGACGCCGCCCGGCTGGCGCTGCGCGGCCCGGATTCGCCTGCGACGGTCTCAACCCTGGCCGAAGCCAGCTATTTCGCGAGTCATGGCCTGAAGGATCTGCTCTACGCCGTCGGAGTTTCGCCGGCGAAGCTGCCGCAGGTCGTCGCGATCCGGCGCGAGACCGGCGCGAACTTGAGCATCATCCTGGACAACCAGGAACAGGCCGAAGCCGTGGCCGCGATCGCGCGCGAGACCGGCGAGCGGCTGCCGGTGTTGCTGGAGATCGACGTCGACGGCCATCGCTCCGGCGTGCAATTGGACGAACTCGACCGACTGCCGGCCCTGGCGAAGATTCTGACCGACGGCGGGGCGATCCCGGCCGGCGTTATGTCGCATTCAGGGGCCAGCTACGGCCTGACCGACGACGACGCGATCGCGGCTGCGGCTGAGGAGGAGCGGGTAGGCGCGGTGCGCGCGGCCCAGGCGCTCCGCGACAACGGGTTCGCCGCGCCGATCGTCAGCGTCGGAGCCACGCCGACCGCCCACGCCGCGCGGGATCTGACGGGCGTCACTGAAGTGCGTGCGGGCGTGTTCATGTTCTTCGATCTGGTGCAGGCCGGCGTCGGCGTCTGCTCGACCGACGACATTGCGGTTTCCGTGCTGGCGACCGTGATCGGCCGGCAGGAGCGCAAGGGATGGATCATCGTCGACGCTGGCTGGATGGCGATGTCGCGCGATCGCGGCACCGCTGGCCAGGCGGTGGATCAAGGCTATGGGGTCGTGTGCGATCTGGAGGGGCGTCCCTATCCGGATCTGATCATGCTGCAGGCGAATCAGGAGCATGGCGTGCTTGGGCTGCGGCCCGGCTCCGACGCCAGCCTGCCAGCGCTGCCGGTCGGCGCGCGAGTCCGCGTGCTGCCCAACCACGCCTGCGCGACGGCGGCGCAGCACGCCGCCTACCATGTGCTCGGGCAGGGCGGCGAGACCACCGACTCTTGGCAGCGCATGCGGGGCTGGTGATGCCCGAGGCGTGGGCCTTCGCCTTCGCCCCGGCGAGCGAGGATGACTTCGAGCGTCTGCTCGCCCTGCGCATCCAGGTGATGCGGGAGCATCTGGAGCGGCTGGGCCGCTTTGATCCGGCGCGGGCGCGTCAGCGGTTTCGCG
>JBMLRS010000575.1:2957-6787 GCA_049240905.1 Elsteraceae bacterium | reverse complement strand
CCCCGCCGCATTCGTCGAGCGGCGAAGAGTGGCCGCTTGACTATGGACAAATCTTAGACAATAAGTCGACGTATGCTCGGACGTCGGCAAGCCGCCCTGGAGATCGTCGCACGAGGACTCGGGGTGGTCGGGTTCGTCGGCGGCCTCGCGGCGGTGATGATGGTGCAGCTGGAGATCCATTTCCTGCCGACCATGATCGTCTGCCTGATCGTGGGAGGGCTGATCGGCGCCGCTCAAGGCTATTGGGTCGCCTTCCTGAAGATCCCTTCCTTCATCGTGACCCTGGCCGGCATGCTGGTGTTCAAGGGGCTGACCCTGGCGCTGCTGCAAGGCAAGTCCGTCGGCCCCTTCCCGATCGAGTTTCAGCGGCTGAGCACCGGCTTCATTCCCGACCTGTTCGAGGTCCAGGGAATCAAGCTGACCTCGCTGATCGTCGGCGCGCTGGTCGCGCTGGCGGTGTTCCTGCGCGACCTCGCCAAGCGGCGCCGGCTGGGCGCGGGCATGGCGCCGGAGCCGCTGGCCGTCTTCGCCGCCAAACACGCGGCGCTGGCCGCCGCCATCCTCTATTTCAGCTATCTGCTGGCCTCTCACAAAGGCCTGCCGAACGTGATGATCATCATGGCGCTGCTGATCTTCCTCTATTCCTTTGTCACCACGCGCACGACGGTGGGAAGGCGGATCTACGCCCTGGGGGGCAATGAGAAGGCGGCGAAGCTCTCCGGCATCCGAACCGAGCGGCTGACCTTCCTGACCTTCGTGAACATGGGCGTGCTGGCGGGCTTGGCGGGATTAATCTTCGCCGCGCGCCTGAACACCGCCACGCCCAAGGCCGGCTTGTCGTTCGAGTTGGACGTGATCGCCGCCTGCTTCATCGGCGGCGCCTCGGCCTCGGGCGGCGTCGGCAAGGTGGCGGGCGCGGTGATCGGCGGGCTTTTGATGGGCGTGATGAACAACGGCATGTCGATCCTGGGGATCGGCATCGATTATCAGCAGGTGATCAAGGGCGTGGTGCTGATGCTGGCCGTCTCGATCGACGTCTATAATCGGAAGAAGGGGTGAGGGGGCGATGAAGGAACCCAATGACCAGCTGATCCGCACATCAACTGTCATCCCCGAAGACGAGCGCTGGCTGCATGAGCCTGCTGCAAGGGAACGACTTGCCCAGGCGATCACTTGGGCTGAGACCAATTCCGCCCGCAGCGACAACGCCGAAGAGCTGCTGGCCAAGCTCGATGATGCAGATTGAACATGGCGCGCGACATCCCCCTCCCCCACCCCGGCGAAGTCCTCAAGGAAGAGTTTCTGATTCCCATGGGCCTGTCGGTCTATGCGCTGGCGAAGGCGATCCATGCGCCGCGCAGCCGATTGAACGACATCTGCCACGGCCGGCAGGCGATCACGCCTGCGATGGCGCTGCGGCTTGGTCGCTTTTTTCAGGTCGACCCGCAATGGTTCGTGAACATGCAAGGCGTTTACGACCTCGAGCGGGCGCGGGAAGGCCTCGGCGAGGCGCTGGAGGCGATCAAACCCTGGCGGCGGCCGGAAGCGGCTTAGTCGGAAGCGATGGGGATATCCAGCTTCACGCCGTAGATTGACGTTTACGTCAATCATTAGACCGGTCTATATATTTCTCCCGTCAGCTATGCGGGAGTTAATCCGTGACCGAAGCGCAGATCTCGTCTTCCCCATTTTCCGTGTCCGCCGCCGACGGCTATTGGCTGAAGGGAGTGCGTTTCGCCCCCGCAGAAAAGCCGAAGGCGGTGATCGTCGTGGCCGGGGCGACGGCGGTTCCGCAGCGGTTCTATAAGCCGTTCGCGCAGCATCTGGCGCGCTGCGGCTATGCGGTCTTAACGTTCGATTATCGCGGCGTCGGGCGGTCGGCGCCGAAAGATCTGCGTGGCTTCCGGATGGATTTCCTGGATTGGGGCCGGTTGGATCTGGCCGCTGTGATCCGTGAAGCGACGGATCCTGATTTGCCGCTCTTCCTGGTCGGGCATTCCTATGGCGGGATGGCGCTGGGGCTGCTGCCGGAGGATTGCCGGGTCGACGCGCTGTACGCCTTCGGGATGGGCGCCGGATGGCATGGCTGGATGCCCCGGCTTGAGCGGCTGAGGGTGCTGATGCTGTGGCGGGTCGTGGGGCCGCTGATGGTGCGCTGGAAGGGCTTTCTGCCGTTCCGGCTGCTGGGGCTGGGCGAGGATCTGCCGATCGACGTATTTCGCCAATGGGGCCATTGGTGCCGTTTCCCGCATTTTTTCTTCGACGACCCGGAGGCGCGGCCGCATCTGACGCGCTACGCCACCTTGACCACGCCGATCACGGCGCTGAACGCGCTGGATGACAAGTGGGCGACGCCGGCCTCGCGAAACGCTTTCGCCGCGGGATTCGGACAGGCGCCGATCCGGCGCGTCGATTTTGACGCGAAGGCCGCGGGCATGGCCCCGATCGGACATGTCGGCTATTTTCGTCCGCAGGCGCAAGCGTTGTGGGATGATCCGCGCGACTGGTTCGACGCGCAGACGGCGGCTTGGCGCAGGCCTGACGAAGGACGGGGATGAAGGACACTCGCCAGAAGATCCTGGACGCGTCGTTGCAGTTGCTGGGACAGACCGGCCTCGCCGGGGCCGGGCTCAACGACCTGATCGCGCTGAGCGGCGCGCCGCGCGGTTCGCTCTATCATCATTTCCCCGCCGGCAAGGAGCAGTGGGTGGCTGAGGCGCTGCGGATCTACGCCGACAAGTTTCTGGCCGAAGGCAAGGAGGCGCTGGCGTCGGCGCCCAGCGTGGGCCGGGCGGTCGGCGCGATCCTGCGGCGGGCGGCGAGCCGGCTGGAGAAGCGTGAATTCGACGCCGGCTGCCCGGTGGCGGCGGTGATCCTGGATCTGGATGCGGAGAAGGAAGCCCTGCGCTTGCTGTGCCTGCAGATCGTCGAGGAATGGCGCGCGCTGCTGGTCGCCCATCTCGCGGATCGCCCGGACGCGCCGGCGCTGGCGGACATGATCATCGCCGGCTTCGAGGGCGCGATGATGCTGGCGCGGATGGAGCGCAGCGCGCGGCCTCTGCTTTCGACCGCGGGATATCTTGAGGCCCTGATCGACCGGCGGCCCACGGCGTCCTGATCGGAGCCCCAGCGTCAGCGCGGCAGGGCCCCGGTCTCCAGAAAGGTTTCCTGTCCCGGCAACCGGGCCATCTCACCCTTGAGGACCAGCGCGCGATAGGCGGCCATCATCGCAGCCATCCGCGCCTCCGGATCCGGCGCCGCGCGGCGATGCAGATAGAGGTAGGAAGGGACGCGCTGAAAACCGTTCAGGGCGATGTTCGGCAGGCTCTCCCGCAACTCGCGCAGCGCCACTTGATAGGCGTCCTCATACAGCAGCGCGTAGGGGACGCGGCCATGGGAGACGACGCGCAGCGCGACCTCCGGGCTGTAGACCTCGGTCAGCAGGATGTCGTTCTCGGGCCGCGCCATCCAATCGCGCAGACCGCCATAGCCATAGCCGCGGATCACCGCGATCTGTTTGCCGCGCAGATCCTCCCGCGAGCGAACCTCGACCGGCCGGGCGTGGGAGTAAAGGTTCAGCACCACCTCCCAGATCGGCAGCGGGCTGCGAATGTATTTGCCGAGCGTGTCTAGATTGTCGTTCCGCACCAGCATCGCCATGTCGACCTCGCCGTCCTCCAGTTTCTGGAGCAAACGAACGGCAGGTTGGACCTCGATCCGCGGCGTGAAGCCCGCGCCGCGGATGATGCTGGTGAGCAGCGGAACCGCGCCCCCCACAGGCGTATCGTCCTGGACCTCGAAGTAAGGCGGAAACAGCGGCCCACCGAATT
>JBMLRS010000575.1:0-2947 GCA_049240905.1 Elsteraceae bacterium | reverse complement strand
ATCAGCGACAGGAACAAAAGAGAGAAAGAAGAACAGCGCTGCAAGGGAAAATTGTGAAAACGTGAAATGCGAGCGTATTTTCATTTACCCCCCAAGCGCATATCGCTTCGGCGATCGCTCAGGCAGTACAATGCAAATCCACGGGAAAGATACAGTTTCTTACTAAGCGGTACTCAACCTAGGCGCGTCCCTCGCGCCGCCAAGCGAGCATCAGACCACCGATGCCCAGGAGCAGCGCCAAAGCGCCGGGCAGCAACGGCGTGGTCTCGACCCCGACCACGTCGTAATCGCCGCGCTGCACGAAGCCCATCCAATCGCGGCCGGTCATCGCGCGGCCGGGGCGGACGCGGCGCAGCTCGGGGCCGGCTCCCTGACCGATCCAGAAGCCGCCCCCGCTGGTGGCGGCCGAGATCGGCGCCAGCTTCGCCTGGGTGGCGCGCACGTCCTCGAACTCCCTGGGATTGATCCGGCCGACCGCCGCGAGCGTGCGCTTGCCGCCGCCTTCAATCCGGTAAAGGCCGGGTCGTGAGACAGCCAAGCCGCCGGCCGCCTTGCCGCCGGGGCCTTCGGCCAGATCGACGCTGGTCTGCTCCCCCAGCGGATCGGTGACGGTGACGGGGCCGCCGGCGGGCTTCAGGCTGCGGCGGGTGATCTCCAGCCGGCCGTCGCGGTAGGCGGCGCTGAGGTCCTCCTCCTCCAGCTGCGGCTCCTTCATCAGCCAGTGCGAGACCCGGCGCAGCAGCTCCGCCTGAGGGCCGCCGCCGTCATAGCCGCGGGTCCAAAGCCAGAGATGATCGGACAGGATCTGCGCGATGCGGCCCTTGCCGACCCGATCCAGCAGGACCAGCGGCAGGCCGTCGACGCCGTCCATCACGGTTTCGCCGCGCCGCGCGGTCACTTCGATCTGTCGGTACCATTTGCCCCAACTCGGCTCCGTCCCCGGCGCGCCGACGCCGTCGAGATCGGCGGTCACGGGGTGGCGGCGTCCGACGTCGGTCAGGCGCGCCTTGAACGGCCGTTCGATCACCTTGCCGGTCGGCTCGCCCGGCAGATAGTCGCCGAGCGGGGAGCGAAAGAGGCTGAGGCCGGTGGCGTAGGTCGGCCCCGCCGCCTCCAGCAGCGCGCCGCCATCCTCCACATATTGCGCGATCGCCCGCAGATAGTTCGCCGGCAGAATGTTCCGGCGGCGGTAGCGATCGAAGATGATCAGGTCGAATTCCTTCAGCTTCACTTCGAACAGCTCGCGGATCGGGAAGGCGATCAGGGAGAGCTCGTTGATCGGCGTGCCGTCCTGCTTCTCCGGCGGCCGCAGGATGGTGAAATGGACCAGATCGACCGAGGGATCGGCCTTGAGCAGATTGCGCCAAGTGCGCTCCCCCGCATGCGGCTCGCCGGACACCAGAAGCACGCGCAGCCGATCGCGGATGCCGTTCACGGCGACGACCGCGCGGTTGTTGAGATCGGTCAGTTCGCGCGGGGCCTTGGGCACGGCCATCTCCACGATGGTCTGGCCGCCATGGGCGAGCGGGACCTCGACGTCGACGTCGCGGTTGGGCATGGCCTGGATCACACGCAGGGGGACCCCGTCGCGCGTGATGGTGACGGAGACCGGATCTCTGGCGTTCGGGTCGCTGTCCTCGACCCGCAGGGTCATCGTCACGGATTTGTCGACCAGCCCATAGGTCGGCGCGCGCACCACGACCAAGCGCCGGTCTATCTCGTCCGGGCGTCCGGTGATCAGGGCGTGGATCGGACCCGGCGGCAGGCCGGTGAGATCAGCCGGCGCGTCATGAATCTGGCCGTCGGTGATGAAGATCGCCCCGGCGAAGCGGCGGCGCGAGATGTCGGTCATCGCGCGGTCAAGCGCGGCGAACAGGCGCGTCCCGCCGTCGCCGCCCACCCCTTCCGCGGAGTCGCCGACGCGCACGACGCGCAGCTCGAGATCCGGCATCGCGCGGGCGGCCTCCATCACCCGGGCCAGAGCCGCTTCGGTCTGAGCGCGACGGTTCTCGATCGACTGGCTTGCGCTGTCGTCCACCACCACAACGCCGATGTCCTTGCGCGGCTCGCGCTTCTCGTTGATCAGCGCCGGATTGGCGAGGGTGACCCAGAGGGCCACCACCGCGAGGCCGCGCCACCAGACGCCCCGCGCGCGGCGGAACAGCGCCAGCGCCAACACCGCCGCGGCGAGAACGCCGGCCGCGATCAACACCGGCCAGGGCAGCAGCGGCGCGAAGCCGACGGTCATGTGATCGAGCCCGAACATGCCTATTGCCCCAGCCGCTCGAGGATCGAATTCACGTGCACCTGATCGGACTTATAGTTGCCGGTCAGGGCGTACATCACGAGGTTAACGCCAAAGCGCAGCGCCATCTCGCGCTGCTGCTCCCCGCCGGGCGTCATGGCGAACATCGGCCGGCCGTTCTCGTCGATCGCCCAGGCGGCGGCGTAATCATTCGCCCCGACGATGACCGAAGAAACCTCGTCCAGTCCGCTTTCCTTGGCCTCGACCCAGAGCGGCGCGCCGACGAAGCGCCCCGGGAAATCGGACATCAGATAGAACGCCTTGGTCAGCACATGCTCCGGCGGGGTCGGAATCAGCGGCGGGATCTCCAGGCCGACGATCAGCCGCTGCAACTGCCGCCCGCCGCTGTTGCGCTGGGCGCCGAACAGCGACGCCTCCTCGCGCGTGTCGAACAGAATCGTGCCGCCGTTCTTCATGTAGAAATTCAGCCGCTCGATCGCCTTCGGCGTCGGGGTCGACTGGCCGGAGACGACCGGCCAGTAGAGCAGCGGGAAAAAAGCCAGCTCATCGGTCTCGACATTCACCGCCATCGGCTCCGCCGCTTCGATCGCGGTTCGGCGGTTCAGGACGTTGGTCAAGCCGCGCAGACCGTTGCGGCTGACCTCATCCTGCCGCCGGTCGCCCGTGATGACATATCCCAAG
>JBMLRS010000574.1:0-2663 GCA_049240905.1 Elsteraceae bacterium | reverse complement strand
ATCCATTCCCGAGGTCGGGCTCACCACCTTCCGCATGCCCTACACGCCGGTGACTTTCGGCAGCTTCGCCGGCCATGCGCGCGGCGATCTGTTCGACCCGGTGCGCCGCACCCCGACCCACGCCTGGGCCGAGGCGCAGGGCGCGGTGTTCGAGGATGTCGGCCAGTGGAAGCGCGCCTGGTATTTCCCGAAACCGGGCGAGGACATGGACCAGGCCGTGATCCGCGAAACCAAGGCGGTGCGTGAAACGGTCGGGATCTTCGACGCCTCCACCCTCGGCAAGATCGAAGTGGTGGGGCCGGACGCGGCGGAATTCCTGAACCGCATCTACACCAATTCCTGGACCAAGCTGGGCGTCGGCCGCTGCCGCTATGGCGTGATGCTGAACGAGGCCGGCTTCGTGATGGATGACGGCGTGATCGGCCGGGTGGCGGAGGATCGCTTCCACGTCACCACCACAACCGGCGGCGCGGCCGGCGTTTTACATTTCATGGAGGATTACCTCCAGACCGAGTTCACCGACCTCAAGGTCTGGCTGACCTCGGCGACCGAACAATGGGCGGTGATCGCCGTTCAAGGCCCGCGCGCCCGCGATCTGCTGGCCCCGCTGGTGACGGGGATCGATCTGTCGCCCGCGGCCATGCCGCATATGAGCCTGCGCGAGGGCGAAATCCTGGGCGTGAAGACCCGGCTGTTCCGCGTCAGCTTCACGGGCGAGCTGGGCTTCGAAGTGAACGTGCCGGCCTCCCAGGGCCAGAAGATCTGGGAGGCGATCTGGGCCGAGGGGATTAAGCACAAGGCGGTCGCCTACGGCACGGAGGCGATGCATGTGCTGCGCGCGGAGAAGGGCTACCTGATCGTCGGCCAGGAGACCGACGGCACGGTGACGCCTCACGACCTCGGGCTGGATTGGGCGATCGGCAAGGCGAAGCCGGATTTCGTCGGCAAGCGCTCGCTGCTCAGGCCGGATCTGCAGAAGCCGGACCGCAAGCAGCTGGTTGGCCTTTTGCCGTTCTACGAGACCAACAAGCTGGAGGAAGGGGCGCAAATCGTCGCGGAAGGCGCGAGGGAGACCGCGCTGGGCCACGTCACCTCCTCCTATTACAGCCGGACGCTCGGGCGCTGCTTCGCGCTGGCGATGCTGTCGGCGGGGCGGTCGCGCCATGGCGAGACGTTGCTGATCCCCACGCCGACCGGCCCGGTTCCGGCGACCGTCACCGATCCGATTTTCTTCGACCGGGAGGGCAAGCGCCTTGACGCTTAACATCACCCATCGCTGGGTGCTGCGGGGGGGCGCGGATGTCGCCTCCGCCGCCGGCGCCGCCTTCGGGCTCGGGCTGCCGACTCGGATCAACCGCGCCGAGGCCGGACCCGATCGCGCGGCCCTGAAGCTGGGGCCGGACGAGTGGCTGCTGCTGGCCTCAGGCCAAGTGGCGTTCGGCGCGGCGCTCGCCGCCTTGCCGCACAGCCTGGTGGAGATTTCCGACCGTCAGGTCGCGATCCCGCTGGAGGGGCCGGGCGCGGCGCTGCTCCTGAACGCGGTCATGCCGCTGGATCTGCATCTGGACGCCTTCCCCGTTGGCATGGCGACCCGCACGGTTTTCGAGCGCGCGGACATCACGCTCTGGCGCACCGGCGAACAGGCCTTCCATCTCGAGGTCTGGCGCTCCTTCGCGCCCTATGTCGAGGGGCTCATCGCCCTGATCGCGAGCGAGAACGCGGCGGCGTAAGCGTCCCGTTAATCGATCCGCCACATCTCGCGCGGGGCGCGCTTGGTCAGCAGGTCCGCGCCCGACGGGGTGATCACCACATTTTCCTCGTGAACGATCATCTTGCCCGGCGCGTATTCCATGCCCGGCTCGATGGTCAGCACCATGCCGACTTCGATCACCGTATCGTCGCCGGGCATGTTGGAGGGCGGCTCGGTGAGCTGAAGCCCCAGGCCATGGCCCATCCGGCCGACATTGTTGCCGAGCGACCCGGCGGTTTCCAGCCGCTTGGTCATCGCCCGCCAGACGTCGCTGGTGGTGGCGCCGGGAACCGCTGCGGCGATGCCGTCCTCCGTCGCCAACCAGACCGCGTCCTGCGCGCGCTTGGCCGCGTCTGAGATCGCGCCGACCGCGTAGTTGCGGTCGAAATCGCAGAAATACCCGTCATAGGTCGAGCCGGTGTCGATGAAGAGCACGTCGCCCTGCTCAAGCGCGCGGTCATGCGGGCCGCAGACGATCTGCGGCACGCCGCCCGGGCCGGAGATGCCCGGAAGGAAGGGCGTGGCGTCAGCCCCGCGCAGGGCGATGTCGATGCGCAGGCGCCGGCAGGCCTCGCGCTCGGTGTCGCCGATATGGACCTTGCCGGGCAGGGCGGCGTAGGCGTCGCTGGCGATTTCGCAGATATGGCGGATGCGCGCGATTTCGCCCGCGCTCTTGATCATCCGGATCCGCCAGATGCAGGGGGAGCCGTCGACGAACTCGACGCCTTTCACCCGGTCACGCAGGCTGAGGAAATCCATGACCGGCATGCGCAGCGACATCTCGCGCCCCAGCTCGGCCCCGACCCGCCCGAAGCGGACGGGCAGGCTGGCGATGGTGTCGGCCAGCAGGGAGACGCCGTCGTCCGCCGGGCGCGGCGCCGGCCAGGAGCGCACGTCCGTCAGCCAGGTCTGG
>JBMLRS010000573.1:0-4526 GCA_049240905.1 Elsteraceae bacterium | reverse complement strand
AACAGCGCCGCGAATTTGGCGAGGCCTTCGGCGCGGGCGTAGGCGATGGCGCGGGCGACCGGCTGCTCTGGCGTCACGCCCATCACGAACACGCCAGGAGAGGCGGCGGCGGCGTCGTTCGAGAAGCTCAACACCGGCACGCCGCGCGGCTTGGCGACGGAGGCGACCTCGCCGACCTGACGGCCGAACAGGGGGCCCAGGATCATCTTGGCGCCGTCGGCCAGGGCGCGTTCGGCCGCGACCGCCGGGCCGGCGACCTCAGTATCCTGCGGCAGCAGCACGAAGCGCGGGTCGGCGAAATCGAACACGGCCATCTCCGCCGCCTCCAGCAGCGCCTTGCCGATGCCGGCGTCGCGGCCGCTCAACGGCAGCAGGATCGCCACGCGCACCCCGCCTTCCACCCGCGTCGGCAGAGCGCCGGTCGGCGGGCGCAGGACCGGCGGAGGCGGCGGCTCCGGCCGCACCACCATCGCCAGCGGCGCGCTGGGCGGAGGGGCGGGGGTCGCCTGGGGCTGCGAGGAGATGATCGGCGCCGGTTGCTGGCGCGGCCCTTCCGGCGCGCAGGCGGACTGGGTCAGAACCAGCGCCGCCGCCATGCCGAAGGCGAGGAGGGGGGCGCGGATGATGGAAAAAGCGCTCAAGATGCGCGAGTCGATGCTAGGCATGGATGGCACGGGGAGCGAGCTCGCGAATGACGGAACAGGACACGGACTCTATCGACGCAGCCGATCCGCGTAAACCCGCTGCTGGTCCGATGAAATGGCCGGCCGGCCTCTATATCCTGGCGACGCCGATCGGCAACGCCGGGGACATCACCTTGCGCGGGCTGGAGCTGTTGCGCGCGGCGGACGCCATCGCCTGCGAAGACACGCGGGTGACCGCCAAGCTGCTGGCGATCCATGGCGTTTCCGCGGGCGGGCGGCTGACCGCTTATCACGATCACAACGGCGACCGCGTCCGCCCGCAGATTCTGGCCCGGATCGCGGCGGGCGAGGCGGTGGCGCTGGTCAGCGACGCCGGCACCCCGCTGATCTCGGATCCCGGCTACAAGCTGGCCCGCGCGGTGATCGAAGCGGGACATCCGGTCGTCCCGCTGCCCGGCGCCTCCGCCTTGCTGGCGGCGTTGGCCGTGGCCGGGCTGCCGACCGACCGCTTCCTGTTCGCGGGCTTCCTGGACGCGAAGAGCGCCGCCCGCCGGGCGGATCTGCGCGGGCTCGCGACGGTCCAGGCCAGCCTGGTGTTTTATGAAAGCGGCCCGCGTCTGGCCGCCAGCCTCGAAGACATGGCGGCCGTGCTGGGGCCGCGTCCGGCTGTCGTGGCGCGCGAGTTGACCAAGCGGTTTGAGACCGTGTTGCGCGGCAGCCTGCCCGAACTGGCGGCGCGCTTCGAGGCGGGCGAGGAGGCGCGGGGCGAGATCGTCGTCGTAGTTGGGCCGCCCAGCGCGGACGCGCCGGCCGAGCTGTTGGATCTGGACGCGCTGCTCGCCAAGGCGCTGGAGGAGGCGCCCTTGAAAAGCGCGGTGGCGGACGTGACCGCCGCGACCGGACTGCCGCGCAAGACCGTCTACGCGGCGGCGTTGCGGCTGCGCGGCGATGGCTGACGACGCCCGCCGCCTGCGCGAAAGGCAGGCGAGAGGCAAGCGCGCCCGCCGCGACGGCCGCCGGGCGGAGTTCATCGCGCTGTGGCTGCTGCGGCTCAAGGGCTATCGGCTGGTCGCGCGCAATCTGCGCACGCCGGTGGGGGAGATCGATCTGTTGATGCGCCGAGGCGGGGTGGTGGCGGTGGTTGAGGTCAAGCGGCGGGCGGGGTCTTCCGCGGCGGACGCGATCTCGGCGGCGCAACGCGGGCGTCTGCTGCGGGCCAGCCAGTGGGCGTTGGCGGCGCGGCCGCAACTCGCCCAACTGCAGATCCGATTTGACGTCGTGCTGCTTGAGTCCGGGCGGTGGCCCCGCCATGTTCAGGACGCTTGGCGGGCTTGAAGCGAGGATAAGAGGGATGGCGCGGATCGGAATTCTGTTGCTGCTGGCGCTTTCCGCCTGCACGCCTTTGGGCGCGGTGGTTGGGGCGGGCGCGACGGTCGGCGTCGGCGCGGCTCAGGATCGGGGTCTGCGCGCGGCCGTGTCCGACACCGAGATCCAGACCCAGGTGAACGCGAAATGGGTTGGCGAAAGCCTGAGCATGTTCAATCAGCTGGGCACGATGGTGCATGAGGGCCGGGTGCTCGTGACCGGCCGCGTCGATGATGACGCGATGCGGGCGAAGGCGCTTGAACTCGCCTCCATGGTCCCGGGCGTCACCCAGGTGATCGACGAAGTGCAGGTTGGGCCCGCCGGCCGTACGGTGGATTATGGGCGCGATCTCTGGATCATCGGCCAATTGCGCTCCAAGCTGACGTTCGACGGCAATGTCTCCGCCGTGAACTATGCGATCGATTCGGTGGGCGGCGTCGTCTATCTGATGGGCATCGCGCAAAGCCAGGCGGAGCTGGACCGCGTGACCGGGCACGCGCGCAACCAGTCCTATGTGCGCCGCGTGGTCAGCCATGTCCGGATCAAGGATCAGAGCGCCCCGGCCGCGCCGGTCGGGGGCGGAAGCGCGGCGCCGTCCTTGGCCGAGCCTTCCGCGCCGGTTCCCTCCAACCGTCGCGACGCGGTGACGGTCGCCCCGCTATGAAGGCCGAAGCCGAGGCGGCGGAGGCCTTGCTGCGCGGGATCGGCGCCGCCCCCGACGCGCCTGTCGATCTGATTGAGGCCGGCTTCGCTCTCGCCGTGCTGGAGCGCGTCGCGCACCCGCGCGGGGAGCTGACGGAGGCGTCGCTGATCCGGCCGCGCCGGCATGTTGAGATCCTCCGCCGAGACCTGGCGGCGGAAGGCAAGAGCGCCCGAAGCGTGGAGGATCGGATCGCCGCGTTGACCGCGGTGCTGGTGGAGCGCTTCGGCTATCGCGGCGACGCCGACGGCTATGACGAACTGCACAACGCCGACATGATCCAGGTGATCGAGCGGCGCAAGGGACTGCCGGTCGCTCTCGGCATCCTTTTCATTCAGGTCGCGCGCGCTCAGGGTTGGCGCGCCGCAGGCCTGGCGTTCCCCGGCCATTTCCTGATCAGCGTCGACGGCGAGGATGGCAGGGCGATCCTCGACCCGTTCCATGAAGGCCGCCGGCCCGACGTCGGCTCCCTGCGTCGCTTGCTGCAGGCGACGGCGGGCGAGGGCGCGCAGCTTACCGACGGCCATTGCGCGCCGGTCACCGACCGCGACGTGCTGCTGCGCCTGCAGAACAACATCAAGCTGCGGCTGATCCGGCTGGAGCGTCTGCCGGCCGCGGCGGCGACGCTGGACCGGATGCTGATGATGGCGCCGGAGGATTCCGGCCTCTGGCAGGAATCCGCTCTGGTCCAGGCCGAACTGGGCGCGATCGACCGGGCTCAGGCGGCGATCGACGCCGTCCTGGGCATGCCTGCGTCCGAAGCCGCGCGCGCCCGCATGGCGGCTTTGCGCCAGCGGTTGCGGGGAAGCCTGCATTGACCAGGATTGAGTCGGCGACGCATAAATCTCTCCTGATGATCAAGGATTGAAAACATGGCCCTGCGCGTCGCGATACAGATGGACCCGATCGAGAAGATCGACATCAACGGCGATTCCAGCTTCATGATGGCGATGGAGGCCCAGGCCCGCGGCCATGAGGTCTGGCATTATCTGCCCTCCGCGCTGATGTTCGAGAGCGGAACCCTGACCGCCCGCGCCAACCGGCTGGAAGTGCGGCGCGAGGTCGGCAACCACTTCACCTTCGGGCCGCGCCAGACCCTGGATCTGGCGACCGTCGATATCGTGTTGATGCGGCAGGACCCGCCGTTCGACATGGCCTACATCACGGCGACCCATCTGTTGGAGCATGTGCATCCCAAGGCGTTGGTGGTGAACGACCCGGCGGCGGTGCGCAACGCGCCGGAGAAGCTGTTCGTCACCCTGTTCCCGGATCTGATGCCGCCGACCCTGATCACGTCGGATCGGCTGGCGGTGGCGGAGTTCCGCGACCGCCATAAGGACATCATCGTGAAGCCGCTGTTCGGCAACGGCGGCGCCGGGGTGTTTCACATCAAGCCGGAGGACGAGAACCTCACGGCGCTTTTGGAGATGTTCACGGAGCGCTCGCGCGAGCCGGTGATGGTGCAGCGCTATGAGCCGGCGGTGCGCCTCGGCGACAAGCGCATCATCCTGATCGAGGGCGAGCCGGTGGGCGGCGTGCTGCGCGTCCCGGCGCCGGGCGAGGCGCGTGCGAACATGCATGTCGGCGGCAAGCCGGTGAAGACGACGCTGACGCCTCGGGAGCGCGAGATCTGCGAGCGGATCGGCCCGGAGCTGCGCCGCCAGGGCCAGGTGTTCGTGGGCATCGACGTGATCGGCGACTATCTGACCGAAATCAATGTGACCTCGCCGACCGGGATCCAGGAGATCAATCGGCTGGACGGCGTGCAGTTGGAGAAAACCCTGTGGGACGCGATCGAGACGCGCCGTCGGAAAGGA
>JBMLRS010000572.1:0-2143 GCA_049240905.1 Elsteraceae bacterium | reverse complement strand
AGCCGATGACTTCCGGGATCAGCATCGGGATCGGCTGGCCCAGCATGGCCGCCTCAGCCTCGATGCCGCCCACGCCCCAGCCCAGCACGGCCATGCCGTTCACCATCGTGGTGTGGCTGTCGGTGCCGACCAGCGTGTCGGGATACGCCACTTCCTTGCCGGACGGATCGGGCATCGTCCAGACCGTCTGCGCCAGATATTCCAGGTTCACCTGATGGCAGATGCCGGTGCCGGGGGGGACGACGCGGAAATTGTTGAAGGCGGTCTGGCCCCAGCGCAGGAACGCGTAGCGCTCCAGATTGCGTTCGAACTCGACGGCGACGTTCTTCTGAAAGCTGTCGGCATGGCCGAAATTATCGACCATCACGGAGTGGTCGATCACCAGATCGCAAGGGGACAGCGGGTTGATCTTGTCGGGATCGCCGCCCATGGCGACCATGGCGTCGCGCATGGCGGCCAGATCGACGACGGCGGGAACGCCGGTGAAATCCTGCATCAGCACGCGCGCCGGACGATAGGCGATCTCGCGCTCGCCCAGATTGGTGGGCGACCAGGAGGCGACGGACTTGACGTCGTCGACCGAAACCGAGCGCCCGTCCTCGTAGCGCAGCATGTTCTCCAGCAGCACTTTAATGGAATAGGGCAGGGTGGCCACGCCAGGGTGGCCGTTCTGCGCAAGAACGGCGAGGCTGTAATAATCATAGGATTTACCGCCGACACTCAAAGTGCGGCGCGTCTTCAGGCTGTCCTGTCCGACTTGGCAAGTCGCGGTCACGGGGCGTCTCCCTTGGGAAATTTAATGAGCCGTTTTAACGCCTTGATCCGCCGCCCGCCACAGTTACCTACCGCCAAGCCACGCGGATGATGTCTCACCCGCCCCCCTCGTCCTGAGCTTGTCGAAGGACCTGGGCCAAATCCCCGGCGCCGGTCGCTGGCGGCGCCCTTCGACAGGCTCAGGGTGAGGATTGATTTTGTTGGGTTTTTTATAGTTCTGACCGGCGTCAGTATGTCTCCAAGTGCAGCCGACCGCTCCGCTTCAGCTCGGCCCCGACGCCCTCCCAGGACAGGCCCGCCTGCTGCGCGATGTCGCTGAGCGCGAGCACCACGCCGTCCTCCATCGCCTTCAGGCCGCAGACATAGAAGAAGCAATCCGGATCCTGCAGCAGCGGGGCCAGATCCGCCGCCCGCTCGCGCATCGCGTCCTGAACATAGCGCTTGGGTTTCCCGGCTTCGCGCGAGAAGGCGAAATTGATGTCGATGAAATCCTTCGGCAGGTTCTGCAACGGGCCGAAATAGGGCAGCTCCTCGCGCGTGCGGGCGCCGAAGAACAGCAGAAGCTTGCCGCCCTCGAACTTGCCCGACGCGCGCAGGCGCCGCCGCCATTCGGTCATCGCCCGCATCGGGGCCGATCCCGTGCCCGTGCAGATCATCACGATGCTGGAGCGCGGGTGGTTCGGCATCAGGAAGCTAACGCCGAACGGGCCGATCACCTGCACCTTGTCGCCGATCTTCAGGTCGCACATGAAATTGCTGGCGACTCCGCGCACGGGATTGCCCTGATGGTCCTCCAGCACGCGCTTGATGGTCAGCGAGACGTTGTTGTAGCCGGGCCGTTCGCCGTTGCGCGGGCTGGCGATCGAATATTGCCGGGCGTGATGCGGGCGGCCGTTGGCGTCCAGGCCGGGCGGCAGGATCCCGATCGATTGGCCTTCCAGCACGGGGAAGGGCATCGATCCGAAATCCAGCACGACATGATGGGTGTCGTAATCGCGGCCGACCTCGGTCACCCGGAAATTGCCGGTGACGGTCGCCGTCACATAGGCTTCCGGCGCTTTCGGACCATAGAGATTGGCGAAGGGATGGGCGGCGGACCAGGGTGGGACGACCGACCCGAAGGACAAGCCTTTGAATCCTTCCTCCAGCTTGGGCGGGGCGGCGGGCGCCGGCGCGGCGCCCGCCAGCTCTTCCTCCGGCAGCGGCTTGGGCAGCTCGTCCCAGCCGAACTGCTCCTCCAGGCTGTAGGCTTTCGCGCGCGGCACGCTGCGCCAATTGTCGATCGAGCCGGTCGGGCACGGCGGCACGCAGGCCATGCACAGATTGCAGATCGAGGCGTCGACGACATAATTGCGGTCGTCATGGGTGA